>DASRYP010000812.1:0-13927 GCA_035687165.1 Actinoplanes sp.
GAGTTCCGCGGCGCCGCCAAGATCCGGGGCTGGAGCGACCGGGAGTTCATCGGCAAACAGGTCAGCCTGGACGTCGACACCGTGCGGCGCCGCGGCAACGAGACGGTGATCACGGTGACGGTCGGCGGGAACGGCTACAACGGGCCCGGCCACTTCACGTTCAAGTCCGACGGCAACCGCATCTCCCGGATGATGATCCGGGCATGATCGACAGCAGGGTGCTCGCGGCCAACCGGGCCTACCTGCTCGGCTGGAACGAGGGCCCGGCCGTACCGGACATCTATCGCAGTGGCGTGCCGCACGCCTCGTTGAACGGCGTGGTGCGGGTCGCCGGGCGCCCGCTCGACGTGGCGTACGCCGAGGCTCGGGAACGTCTGGCCGGCGTGCCCCGGGTGTGGTGGGTGGGGGAGGACAGCGACACCGGTACGGCCGAAGGGCTGCTCGAGCTCGGTGCGATCCCGCTGGCCGCCCGGCTGCCCGTGATGGTGGCCGAGGTGGCGGCGGCCCCCGTCGTCCCGATGCCGTCCGGTCTGACCATCGAGTACGCCACCGACGTGACCGAGTTCGTCGAGGCGTACGCCCTGGTCTCCGGCATCCCCGAGGCGGGCGTGCCCGTCGCCGTCGAACGCGACATGGCCTTCGGGGGTTCCGTGGTACGTCTCGCGGGCCGGCTCCCGGACGGGCGGATCGCCGGCACCGCCGAGGCGTGGTTCAGCCACGGCATCGTGACCCTGTACTTCGTCGGCACCCAGCCCGAACTCCGCCGGCGCGGCATCGGCGCGGCGATGACCCAGGCCGTGCTCCGGCACGCCGCCGTGCGCGGCATCGGCATGGCCGCCCTGATCTCGAGCGACATGGCCGAATCGGTCTACCAGCGCCTGGGCTTCCGCGAGGTGGGACGATTCCGGGTCTTCGCCTTCTGACCGAGAACGGGGTCCGTGCCCGGTTCTGACCGAGAGCGGGGTCGGTGCCCGGCCGATCCACCGGTCGTACGCCGTGGCAGCCAGGTCGGGCGGCACCCGGTGGGCTGCCGGACGGCCCGGTCCGGCCGAAGAGCGTGACGCTCGCCACCACCGCAGATCGGCGCGCGTACGTACCCCATCTTCGCCCTGGTCACACTAGTGATCGCTGAGGTAATCGCCCGGAAACGTGCGAGGACATGGCGGGGTGCGCACGCTGTAGTCACTCATCCACGCGATGTGTCCGAACGCGGGTCGGAGGACGGTCGAGGAGGTAAAGGTTTCTCGTGAAGGGGAGGGCACAGGATGCCTACGAACACGGCACCGGGATGGCAGCTCGAGGTCACCGCCACGACGAACCCGCCGGGCGCGCGGCTCATGGGCGAGATCGACCTGGCGACGCTGCCGATCTTCGATCTGACCCTGGAACTTCTGGCCGGCTGCACCAGCGACGTCGTCATCGACCTGTCCGAGGTGACATTTCTGGATATCGGCGGAGCCAGAGCATTGGCCCACGCGACCAGACAAGTCCGGGATGTAGGCCGCCGCCTGTGGATCCGCGACCCCTCGCCGCACGTACGGCATCTGATCGCGCTGCTCGGCTGGGCCGGTCTCTACGACTGGGAGCCCGGCATGAGCCTGGCCACCAGCTCGGCGACCGTGCCGGTGCGCGCCGAGCGGAAGCCGGTGCCCGCCCAGAGGTTGATGGCGTCGGCGTCGGCGGCCTGAGCCGCGGCGTCGACGAAGGCGGGAGTGACGGACCGCCCGCCCGCCCTCGGGGCGACCGCGACGGGACGAGTCCGGTCGCACATCCGAGCACGTCAGCTGTCCTCGCGATGCGGCAGGAGCGCGCCGATCAGATCGGTGACGGGACCGAGCAGGTCCTCCTTGGTCGCCGAGGCGAGCGGCTCCAGCTTGGTGGTCGAACGCAGCAACGCGATGCCGAGCGCCGCGGCGATCGTGACCTGGCCGCGCAGCAGCAGCTCGTCGTCGCCCTCCGTCCAGCCCGCGAGGGCGGCCAGCCGCTCGGCGAACGTGCGCAGCATGCCGACCCGGATCTCGTCGGCGCGCGCGTCCCCGGACGAGCGCAGCAGCAGCACAAGATGCCGGGGTACGCCGTCGGAGTCGAGGCCGGCTGCCTGCTCGGCGATGCGCTCCGGGACCTCGCTGAGCCGGGCACTGCCGGTGCTGCGGCGCATGTCCTCGACCGCGCCGGCCAGGCAGGCCTCGAACAGGCCCTCCTTGGAGCTGAAGTACCGGCTGATCAACGCGACGTTGACCCCGGCGTCGTCGGCGATGTCGCGCACGGTCGTCGCCGCGTACCCGTCGCTCGCGAACCGGACGCGGGCGGCCTCGAGGAGCGCCTGACGCGTGCGGGCGGCATCGCGGCGTTTAGCCGTGGCGGGGCTCGTGATCACGTCTTTCAGGTTACCGCCCAGCCTACCGGCCGCGGACGCGATGTAAACGTCCGTTGACCGTAGGGCGGCGGCCGGTGGTTACGCGGCCGCCGGTCTGCCCTGGCGGAACACCAGTGCGGAGATGTCAGGCCCGCTCGACAAAGAGGCGCAGCGCTACCCGGCGCCCACCGAGCCTGAAGCCTGCCGTGCTCGGGTCGGCGGTACGCTCGGCCACCGACCCGAGCACAGGAACGTGATGACGCGATACGGCACGACGCGATGAGGGATCGCGACCTCAACACGGAGCTCCGCAAGGCCCGCCGCGCGTTCGGCTTCCCTCCGGTGTCCCGCGCCCGCGCCGATGGCCTGCTCGCAGTCGGCGGTGACCTCAGTCCCGAGCGGCTGCTGGTGGCGTACGCGAACGGCATTTTCCCCTGGCCGTCCTCGACCGACGACAAGATTCCGTGGTTCTGCCCGACCCCACGAGCCGTCCTCGTCCCCGGCCGGATCCGGCTCGGCCGTACCCTACGCAGAACGGCCCGCCGCGCCCCTTTCGCCATCACCTTCGACAGAGCGTTCCCCCAGGTCATCACGGCATGCGCCGAACTCCGCCGCGCATCCGGCACCTGGATCACCCCCGAGATGACCCAGGCCTACATCCACCTGCACAGGTTGGGCTTCGCCCATTCCGTGGAGGCCTGGCGCGAAGACACCTTGGTCGGCGGCGTCTACGGCGTCTCGCTGGGCTCCGCGTTCTTCGGTGAGTCCATGTTCCGCCGCGAGCCGGATGCGTCCAAGCTCGCGCTCCTGGCCCTGCTGGACCAACTTCACCGGTGGAACTTCGCCTTCCTCGACTGCCAACAGATGAGCCCCCACGTCGAACGCCTGGGCGCAGTGGAATGGTCCCTCGACCACTTCCAGTCCCAGCTGGGAACAGCCCTCGAGACCGACACCCGCCAGGGCTCCTGGTCCGCCCCGACCCCGTCGTAGGTCGGCATCGACCGCCCGGAATTCTTCCCGAAGGCGGCCGGCGCGACCTCAACGCAAGTCCGGCGCCGGTCCGGTCGAGTCCCGAACCACCAGCATGTGGCCGGTGGATCGGCGCCGCGGCCGCGCCGTCGGCGACCGCAGGGCGAGGGCGAGGGCCATTTTCCCCATCTCCGTCATCGGCAGCCGGACGGTGGTGAGGCTCGGCGCCAGATCGGCCGCGACCGAGACATCGTCGAAGCCCACCACCGACATGCGCTCGGGCACCGATACCCGATGGGCGCGCAACGTCGACAGCACGCCGATCGCCATCGCGTCGTTGAGCGCGATGATCGCCGTCGTCGCCGGGTGCTCGCGCAGGATCTGCTCGGTCGCCGTGACCCCGCCGTCCCGGGTGAAGTCGGTCTGCACCACCGGCAGGTCGGACGTGGCCAGCCCGGCCTCGCGCAGCGCCGCCGCGACCCCGGCCATCCGGTCGACGACGGTGTTCAGCCCGGCCGAACCCGAGGCGATCGCTATCCGGCGGTGCCCGAGCGAGAGCAGGTGCCGGCCGACGTCACGCCCGCCGGCCTCGTTGTCCGGCAGCACCGCGTCGACCCCGAGCGTGTGCCGTCCGATCACCGCCACGCGCCCCCCACCACGTACGAAGGCCGACAACTCTGCTCGGGCCGCCGCCTCGTGCCGCGTGTCGGCGAAGCCCGAGCCCGCCACGATGATGATCCGCACCCGCTGATTGATCAGGTGCCGGATCTGTCGCAGCTCGTGCTCGGGATCCCGCCCGGAGTGGCAGATCTGCACCAGCAGCCCCTGCTCGTCGGCGACCCGGATGACCCCGCCGGCGATCTCGGAGAAGTACGGGTCGTCGACCTGGTGCACCACCAGCCCGACTGTCGAGCTCGCCCCGCCGGCCAGAGTGCGCGCGTACGGGTTGGCGACGTACCCCATCTCTTCGGAGATCTGCCGGATGCGCGCCGCCACCTCCTCGCTCACGCCGTCGCGGCCGGCCAGCGCACGCGAGGCGGTGGCCAGCGAGACGCCGGCGCGTTCGGCGATGTCGACGAGGCGCAGCCGCACACCGGGCTTGGGCATGCGTTAACTCTCCCGTAGTTGTCGCAATCGATGTTTCCGGGGTGTTGCACGTCACGCATCGATCACTTTAGGCTACGTAAGCGCTTGCGCAAGCGCTTACGTCCCGGCGAGGTCCGGCAAGGGAGCTACGAGCAATGCGTTCACCCGCTAGACGTACGGCTTTGGCCTTGGCGCTCAGCGTCACCCTGGTGCTCACCGCGTGCGGAGGCAACGACGAGGGCAGCGGCGAGAAGTCCGACGCCCCGATCGTCGTGGGCATCTCCCTGCCGCTGACCGGCGACTTCTCCGAGCCCGGCAAGGGCGTCCAGGAGGGGTACGAGGCCTGGGCCAAGATCACGAACGACAAGGGTGGCCTCCTCGGTCGCACGATCGAACTCAAGATCTTGGACGATCAGTCCAACGCGGACCGGGTCGTCGCCGACTACGAGCAACTGCTCGGCAGCGACCGGGTCGACCTGGTCGTCGGCCCGTTCTCGACCCGCCTCGTCGTGCCTTCGGCCCGGGTCGCGCAGGAGTACGGCATGCTCTTCGTCGAGCCCGCCGGCGCGGCGGCCGAGGTCTTCGACCAGGGCTTCAAGAACCTCTTCTACGCGGCCCCCGCGGTCGCCGACGACCACTACAACCACCTCGCCGAATACCTGCTCGCGCTGCCCGAGGGACAGAAACCCGAGAGCGTGGCGTACGCGGCGATGGACGATCCGTTCGCGCAGGGCACGGCATACGGATTGAAGAAGAAGCTCGAGGCCGCCGGGGTCAAGACGGTCGTCGACGAGGTCTACCCGCCCAACACCACCGACTTCGGCAGCATCGCGGCCAAGATCGCGGCGGCCAAGCCCGACATGGTGGTCGGCGGTTCGCAGTACCAGGACGGCGTCAACCTGATCGTGGCCCTGCAACAGCTCAACTACCAGCCGAAACTGGCCGCGTTCTCGACCGCCCCGACGAGCCCCGAGTTCGCCGCGGCGATCGGCAACAAGACCGAGGGCATCCTCTCGCCCACGGGCTACAGCCAGGAGGCGCCGTACGCGTCCAACAAGGAGTTCGTCGAGAAGTTCACGGCCCGGTTCGGCAAGGCGCCCGAGGAGGACCAGGCCAACGGCTACACGACCGGCCAGGTCGTCGCCGCCGCGGTCGGGGCTGCCGGCTGCGCCGAACGGGGCGCGTGCCAGCAGAAGCTGATCGACTGGCTGCACGGCAACACCGTCGAGACGGTGGTCGGCCCGCTGAAGTGGGACGCTACCGGCAAACCCCAGGGTGCCCACATGATCCAGCAATGGGTCGGCAACGACATCAAGATCGTGCTCCCGGCCGACGCCAAGGAGGCCGAGCTGGTCTACCCGAAACCGGCCTGGTGATCAGCCGATGCTGCTGTTGCAGAGCATCATCCTCGGTCTGCTCCTCGGCGGGTTGTACGCCCTGCTCGCCGCGGGGCTGACCCTCTACTTCGGCATCATGCGTGTGGTGATGATCGCCCACTCGGCGTTCCTCGTCCTGGCCGCGTACCTGGCCTGGTGGACCAACTCCCGGCTGGGCGTCGACCCGCTGCTGTCGATGGTGGTGACCGTGCCGCTCTTCTTCGCCGCGGGAGTGCTGCTGCAACGCGGGCTGCTGTCCCGGCTGCGCCCGGCCACGCTGACCATGATGTCGGTGCTGATCACGTTCGCGATCGCCCTCGTCATCGAAGGGCTCCTCGGGTACGCCTTCAGCGGCACCCAGAGGCGCATCCAGCTCGGCTACGGCACGGCGAGCTTCGACCTCTTCGGCGCACGGGTCGCGGTCGTCAAGCTGATCGCGTTCGGGTTGGCGGCGGTGTCGCTGGCCGCCCTGTACGTGTTGATGAGACACACACAGTTCGGCTGGGCGCTGCGCGCGACCATTCAGCATCGGGACGCGGCCCGGCTGGTCGGCATCGACACCGAACGGACGGCCGGCTTCGGCTTCGGGCTGGGGCTGGCCACCGCCGCGGTGGGCGGCACGGCGCTGGCGCTCGATACCACCATCTATCCGTCCCTGCACTGGCACTGGATCGGCCCGCTGATGGCGATCATCGTGGTCGGCGGTCTGGGCAGCGTTCCCGGCGCGGCGGCGGCCGCACTGCTGCTCGGCCTCGCGCAGAGCCTGCTGCAGATCCCGATGGGCGCCACCTGGGCACAGACCGTGTTCTACGTGGCGCTCTTCGCCACCCTGGCCGTACGGCCGCAGGGATTCTTCGGAGGCCGCCTTGCCCAACGCTTCTGACACTCTGCGAACGTCCGACAGGTGGCTGCCGCTGGGAGGCGCTGGTCTTCTGGTCGTGGCGATCCTGGTGTTCCCGAGCCTCGCCCCCAACCCGTACATCTTGAGTACCGGCGTCATCGTGCTCAACTGGGCCGTCCTGGCGACGAGTTGGAACTTCGTCGGCGGCTTCACCGGCTACCTCTCGCTCGGCCACGGCGCCCTGGCCGGACTGGGTGGGTACGCCACCGGCCTGCTCGTCGCCAAGGCCGACCTGCCGAGCTTCGTGGCCCTCGTCGTCGCGGCCCTGCTCGTCGCCGCGCTGGCGATCCCGATCGGGTTCGCCGCGTTGCGCGTTCGTGGCGCTTCGTTCGTCATCGTCTCGATCGCGCTCGTACTCATCCTGCTGCTGGTTTTCCAGAGCTGGTCGTCGCTGACCGGCGGCTCGCGCGGTTTGGTCGTGCCCCGCCCGTTCCCGGGCATGCTGCGGCCCGAGCACCACCGTGTCTTCTTCTTCCTGTTCGGGGGACTGCTGCTGCTCGCGTTGCTGACGTGGTGGTTGCTCGACCGTTCCCGCTTCGGGATGGGGCTCAAGGCGATCCGCGAGGACGAGGACAAGGCCGAATCCCTGGGGACACCCACGTTCGCGTACAAACTGACCGTCTTTGTCGTTTCGGCCGCCTTCACGGCGCTGGCCGGCGGGCTCTACGCGCTCTGGTTCGGTGATCTCGACCCGGTCTTCCAGTTCTCCGTGCTCACCGGTTCGTACATCGTGCTCATGGCGTTGCTCGGCGGCGTGCGCAATCTGTTCGGTCCACTGCTCGGGGCGCTCATCGTCGGCATCGCGCTCGAGTACTTCAAGGTGCAGTTCGGCAATTCGCCACTGCACCTGGTCACCACCGGTCTGCTGCTCGGCCTGGTCGTGATGGTCATGCCCGACGGCGTGATCCCGTCGCTGGTGAGCGTCGTGCGGCGGTTGCGCGGGCGTGAGCAGAGCTCGATCCGCGAGTTGTCCGCCGCCGACCTGGCCGAACGCCGCCGGCGCGAGCGTGCGGAGGCCCGTTCGTGACGTTGCGAACGAACAAACTGCGCAAGGCGTTCGGGGGAGTGGTCGCGCTTGACGGCGTCGACGTGGAGTTCCGGCCCGGCAAGGTGAACGCGTTGATCGGCCCGAACGGCAGCGGCAAGACCACGTTCTTCAACTGCGTGACCGGCATGATCAAACCCGATACCGGCCAGATCCTGTACGGGGGGAAGGACCTCACGGGCCGGGCGCCACATGTCGTGGCGCGCGCCGGTGTCGGGCGTACGTTCCAGCTCTGTCGGGTCTTTCCGCGCATGACGGCCGTCGAGAACGTGCTCGCAGCTGTGCGTCCTGGCGGTTTGCTGCACGGTTTGCGCGGCGCGCACCGACGAACCGAGACCGAACGCGCACACAGGTGGCTCACCCGCCTCGGAATCGAGCATCTCGCCGACGCGGAGGCGCGCACCTTGTCCTGGGGACAGCAGAAGCTGCTCGAACTGGCCGGTGTGCTGATGGCCGAGCCGCGGACGATTCTGCTCGACGAGGCCGCCGGTGGCGTCAACCCGGCCCTGCTCGACCGCATCGGCGCGCTCGTGCGCGAACTGAACGCCGAAGGCCGCACGTTTGTGATCGTCGAGCACAACATGGACCTGGTGATGAGCATCAGCGATCACATCGTGGTGTTCGACCGTGGGCGGCCCATCGCGGCCGGACCGCCGGCGCTGATCCGCGCCGACGAGCGAGTGCTGGGGGCCTACCTTGGTGTCTGAGATCGAACTCGTCGACGTCCAGGCCGGCTACGGACGGGCCGCGCCCGTGCTGCGCGGCTTCAGCGTCGCGGTCCCGGCCGGTTCGGTGGTCTGCCTGGTCGGCCCGAACGGCGCCGGCAAGTCGACGGTGCTCAAGGTGGCGAGCGGGCTGCTCGGTCCGCGCTCGGGCCGGGTCCTGGTCGGCGGCCGGGACCTGACCGGGCAGGGACCGCGGCAGATGCTCGCCGCCGGGGTGGCGCTGGTCCTGCAGGGCCACAGCGTGTTCCGTGAGATGACCGTCGAGGAGAACGTGCTTCTCGGCGGCTACACGCTCACTGACAAAGCCGAACGCGCAGAACGTGCAGCGTTCGTGAAGGAATTGTTCCCCGTCGTGCGCGAGCGTTGGCGCTCGCTGGCCGGTTTGCTGTCGGGTGGACAGCAGAAGCAGGTCGAATTCGCGCGTTCGCTCATGGTCGACCCCAGGGTCGTGCTGCTCGACGAGCCGTCGATGGGCCTCGACCCGAAAGCCACCAGCACCATCTTCGAGCAGGTCGCACGGATGCGGGACGCCGGGACCGCCGTGCTGCTGGTGGAGCAGAACGCCCGGCGCGCGCTGCGGACCGCCGACCTGGGGTACGTGCTCGACCTCGGGCGCGTCCACCACTCCGGGTCGGCGGCCGAACTGCTGGCCGACCCCCAGCTCGGGGAGCTCTATCTGGGCGGCCGCCCCGCCGAACAGCCACCCGTCACCAGCCGAACGCTCGGCGGCGCCCCTGCCGAGAGGCCCCCTGTCACCTAGCAGCTGAGAGGTGCCCCATGCGAAGAACTGGACGCGTCGCCGTCGCTGTCGCCGCGATCCTCGCGGCCACTGCTGCCCCGTCGCCCGTCTCGGCCGGCGGAGAACCCGGCCCCCGCGACGTCCACCCGTCCCTGCGGCCCAGCCTGATCGCCTACTACGACTTCGACCATCCGATGCGCGGCGACCCCGCGCTCGAGCAGGACCAGGGCCGATCGAGCACCGAGATCGAACTGGTCAACGGCGGGGCCGCCATGCGGGTCGCCGACCGCGCCTATCCCGGGGGTGGGCGCGTTCTCCAGACCCGGCAGGTCAACCCGGGCGGCACCGGGAACGACGACTGGAAGGCCGGCGTCTACTCGGCGAGCGGGGTGCGCACCTTGCGCGCGTTCAACGCCGTCGAGGGCACCACCGTGCTGGGCTGGTTCAAGCGGCACATGGACGGCCCGGCCGCCGGCTTCAACGCGATCGGCCTCGCCGGGGTGCTGACGGGGGACTCCGACGGGCACGGCGTGCGCGCTCTGCTCGAACTGATCGACGTCAGCGGTGAGCTCAAACTGGTCGCGCTCGGCCGACGCATCGACGGTGGTAACTCACAGACGTTCGCCGCCACCGAGGACTGGCGCACGCTGCTGCCCAAGGACAAGTGGGTGCATCTGACCGCCACGTTCGATTTCACCAAGGGCACGATGGCGCTCTACCGCAACGGCACGGCGGTGCCCGGCTCGTACACCCGCAACGACGACCCCTGGCAGATCAACGGCCCCGGACCGCACGTGACGACCGCGACCGATCCGCGTGGCATCAAGATCGGCGGGAGCTTCCCGCAGAACACGCTCGAACGCAATCCGTGCGACTGCCGCATGGACGCGCTGATGTTCCTCGACCGCTCGCTCTCCCCCCGCGAGGTCGCGAACCAGTACCGCACCATGACCCGCTCCTGAACACCACAGCCGTGTTCCTCCACAGCCGCGTTCCTCCACAGCCGTCCTCGTCCGAGGAGTCCCCATGCGAAAACTCGCACTTGCCGCCGTCGGCGCGGTGCTCTTGTCCACATTGGTAGGTGTGCCGGCATACGCCGCTGAGCCTGCCCCGGTCGACGACCCGGTCCCCACCGAACCGGTCACCTCCGCGCTCGGCCTGGTGCTCACCGAGTACGCGCAGTTCCCCAAGAGCGAGACCAACCCGCCCCTGGTCGATCAGCGGCTCAACCGTGTCGCCCGGATCAACACGATCATGGAGGTGCCGGACGACTCCGGCCGACGCGCGGTGCCCGACCTCAACGGCAACCTCTACCTTGTGCGGAACGGCGTTCCCCACGTCTACCTGGACGTCGCGGCCACCTTCGCCCCGCAGTTCTTCTCGGGTCGCGGGCTCGGTCAGGGCTTCGGGTACGTGGCGTTCCACCCCGACTTCAAGCGCAACGGCCTGTTCTACACGATCCACACCGAGCAGGCGTCGCAGACCACAGCGGTGCCCGACTACCGCCAGACCAACGTGCTCTTCCACGGCGTCGTCAACGAGTGGACGGCGATGGACCCGGCCGCGGAGACGTTCTCCGGCACCCACCGGGAGCTGCTGCGGGTCGGTTTCGGCGGCCAGGTCCACGGCATCCAGGAAATCAACTTCAACCCCACGGCACGACGGGGCAGCGCCGACTACGGCAAGCTCTATCTGGCTGTGGGCGACGGCGGTCAGGGTGTGAACAACACCGATCCACAGAACCTGGCCCTCCCGCACGGCAAGCTCCTGCGCATCGACCCGGCCGGAACGGACTCACCCAACGGCAAGTACGGCATTCCGGCGAGCAACCCGTTCGTCGGGCGGGCCGGGGCGGCGGGGGAGATCTACGCGTACGGGTTCCGCGACCCGCACCGGTTCAGCTGGGATCGGGCCACCGGCAAGCTGTACCTCGGGCACATCGGGGAGCACGCCATCGAGGCCATCTACGAGGTGCGCGCTGGGGACAACTTCGGCTGGAGCGAGCGCGAAGGTGCGTTCGTCTTCGACAAGACACCGGCCACACCGTGCGACCGGCTCTTCCCGCTGCCGGCCGAGGACAACGGCTATGTGTATCCGGTAGCGGCGTACGACCACAACCCGGCACCGGGCTGGAACTGCACCTCGGACGTGGGCGTCGCGGTCGCGGGTGGCTTCGTCTACCGCGGCAAGGACGTGCCGGCGTTGCGCGGCAAGTACGTCTTCGGCGACCTGGTGGACGGGCGGGTGCTCGTCACCGAGGCTCGCGAGATGCGGCGCGGTCACGCACCGGCGACTATCCACAGGCTCAACCTCTTCACGCCGGCGGGCATCCCCGTACGCATGCAGGATCTCTCGGCTCCGGGCACGCCGGGCGATCCGAACCGCGTCGACCTGCGGTTCGGCACCGACGCGCGGGGCGCGCTCTACATCATCGCGAAGGCCAACGGCAAGATCTGGAAGGTCACCGGGACCAGGACGTACGCGAGTGCGCCCGCCGGTCCGGTTCGGGTGAGCCCGGCGCCGCACGCGTCGAACTGGGCGCCGGTCACCCCGGCCAAGTGGCAGTTCAGCGGCGGGCAGGTCATTCTCGCCGAAGCGGGGAGTGCGCGGCCCGGTCCGCGGCGGCCTTTCGAGTACGCGGTATTGACCGCCGGGCCGGTGTGGAAGTCGGTGGACATCAGGGTGCAGGTGCGGCTCGACGAACCGGTGTCCTTGACGAACCGGGATGTGATCATCGTGTTCGGCTACAAGTCGGACACGGAGTTCTACTACGCGCATCTTTCGACGGACAACACGATCTACCCGCACAATGGCATTTTCAAGGTGAACAATGCCGACCGGGAGAGAATCGACTATCAGTGGAACGGGCGGTCGCGCGGGGCGAATCCGGCCGTGGTGGACGAGCGGTGGCACGACGTGCGGGTGAAGCACCTACCCGCCACCGGGGAGATCGCGGTGTACGTCGACGGGTCGAAGAATCCGTTGATGACCGCGCGAGACACGACGTTCTCGTCGGGACGGGTCGGCTTCGGCTCGTTCGACAACCGCGGCCGGCTCCGCAATCTGAGCATCACGGGCACGCCTGCGCCCTGACGTACGGTCTCCGTCCGTTCGACTGTGCGAAGGGCCGGCGTTCCCTGATGGGGGCGGCGGCCCGTTCGTGATTGTTCGGCCACTCCTGTCGGTGCCGGTCAGATCGTGCCGGCTGCCGGCTGCCGGCTGCCGGGCTGTTGGGCTGTTGGGCTCCAGGTGGCGGCCCGTCAGGTTGCGGGGAACCGGGCCAGGGCGGCACTGGCGATCAGGCATGCTCCGGCGGACGATTTCGTACGCATCTCAATTCCTTCCGGGACTTCGTCAGGACCCGGTCAGCTCAACACAGGAATGCGCGTTGCGCGCTCACTTTCGGCATTTCGGAGCGCACTTATCAGGAACCGGAAAAGGATCTCCAAGTTCTCCGAATGGTGCTTTGGTGAGCGGATGGACAGGGTGCCGGGCGAGCCTCCACGGCCAAATAAGAAGTGCGCGTGTCATTATAAGACGTGCGCGTGCCATTGTTAATTCGGGCCCTCGTCCCCGTACCCAATTTCTGTGTTGAAGTCCTCGGCGGACCACGGTTTCCGATTTTCGCTGCGCGGGTATGCGGCCCGTGGGACAGATGTGTTGGCCGGTTCGAGTAGCGGTGCGTCGCGGTCACTGCCGGTGACGTGTCGCTCGTGCGCGGGGGAAGAGGGTCCGGGATGGCCTGGATGGATGAGGTGCGCGAGCGGGCGAGGGCCAGGCTCGAGCAGGCACGCCAAGGAGTGGGGGCTCCGCCGTTCCCCGGGGATGTGCTCACCGGCCGGGCCGCCACCCCGGTCGTGATGGTCGACTCGTCGCGGCGGGACGACGACGGCCTGCCCAACGGGATCCGGGTGGCCGGTGCCTGGTGCTGGCGGATCATCCTGTTCTTCGCCGTCGGCTGGGTCCTGATCCGGGTGTTCTCCCGGCTCGACGTGGTGCTCATCCCCGTCATCGTCGCCGTGCTGCTGGCCGCCCTCTTCCAGCCCGCGGCCGCGTGGCTTCGCCGCCGTGGCATGGGCCGCACGCTGGCGTCGACGGTCGTCGAAGTGGGCGCGCTGATCATCGTGCTGGGCGGCCTGAGCCTCATCGTCAACACGGTGGTCGGCCAGGTCGACACGCTGAGCTCTCAGGTCGGCGACGGTGTCCGGGAGGTACAGGACTGGCTGGTCAGCGGCCCCCTGCACTTGTCGCGGGACGAGATCAGCAACGCGATCGCCCAGGCCCAGAAGTCGATCACCGCGAACCGCGGCGCGCTCACCTCGGGCGCCGTGACCACCGCGGCGACAGTGGGCGAGGTGGGTGCGGGCTTCTTCCTCACCCTGTTCTCCCTCTTCTTCTTCCTGCGGGACGGCGACAACATCTGGCGCTTCCTGTGCCGCCTACTGCCGCAATCCGCCCGGGTGCCGGTTGCCCGCGCCGGGCACTACTCCTGGCACACCTTGACGGCGTATGTGCACGCCACGGTCCTGGTCGCCTTCGTGGACGCGATCGGCATCGGTATCGGTTTGATCGCCTTGCGCGTTCCGCTCGCTCTGCCGCTGGCCGCGCTCGTGTTCCTGGGAGCTTTCATCCCGGTGGTGGGCGCCACCCTCAGCGGCGCGGTGGCCTGCCTGGTCGCTTTGGTGACGGTGGGTCCGGTGCGGGCTCTGATCCTGCTCGGCGTGGTCATC
>DASRYP010000813.1:0-2734 GCA_035687165.1 Actinoplanes sp.
ATCTGCGCGCTTTGTCCATCCATGGGCCGAAGGGCGTGGGTAAGACGGCGACGGCGATGCAGCGCGCGGTGTCGGTCGTCGATCTGAGTCTTCCTGCGCAGCGGGAGATCGTGGCGGCCGATCCGTCCGTTCTGACGCGTCTGCCTGGTCCGGTGCTGGTGGACGAATGGCAGCGGTTGCCGGAGGTGTGGGACCAGGTGCGCCGCGCGGTCGACGCCGGTTCCCCGCTCGGTCATTTCATCGTCGCCGGCAGTTCCGCACCCCGGGGTGCGGTGATCCACTCGGGCTCCGGCCGGATCGTCCCGATGCGGATGCGCCCGCTGAGCCTGGCGGAACGGGGCGTCGAGACGCCGACGGTGAGTCTGGCTGCGTTCCTGACCGGTAGCCGCGACGTCGACGGCGCCACCGGGCTGCGCCTGACCGACTATGTCGAGGAGATCACCGCATCGGGTTTTCCTGCCATCCGCGGATTGCCGCCCCGCGTCCGCAGAGCCGAGTTGAATGCGTACGTCGACAACGTGGTGCAGCGGGAGTTCCCCGAGCAGGGCTACCCGGTGCGCCGCCCGGCTGTGCTGCGCGCATGGCTTGCCGCCTATGCCGCCGCGACGTCGACAACGGTGGCCTACTCGAAGATCCTCGACGCGGCCACCGGAGGGCTGACCAACAAGCCGGCCAAGGAGACCACGCTCGCCTACCGCGATGCACTGTCGTCACTGTGGCTGCTCGATGAGATACCACCATGGATCCCCGGCCGTAACCACCTCGACCGGCTCGGCCAATCCTCTAAGCATCACCTTGCCGACCCGGCGCTGGCCGCGCGGCTGCTCGGGCTCGACGGCGCCGCGCTGCTGCGTGCCGACCAGGGCAGCGCCAACCTGTCCGAGGGCACTATCCTCGGTGCCCTCTTCGAGCATCTCGTGGCGCTGAGCATCCACACCTACGCCGAAGCAAGCGAGGCTCGGGTCAGTCACCTACGAACTCGCAACGGTGATCACGAAGTGGACCTGATTGTCCAGCAGGCGGACGGCAGAGTTCTGGGTGTCGAGGTCAAACTGGCCGACCGTGTCGAGGACAACGACGTCAAACACCTGCACTGGCTACGCGAGCGAATCGGCGAAAACCTGATCGACGCCGTCGTCGTCTATGCCGGTGAACGTGCCTATCGCCGCCGCGACGACGTTGCCGTCGTCCCGTTGGCGCTACTCGGCCCGTGATCCGGACGGCGAGCACGGCACCCCGCGGCCCGGGGCTGCCGTGCGGGGCCGGCGACTGGGCGATCGCGCTGCGGTCACCGGACGGCATGACTGCGGCGCGGATCAGCCCGTTCGACCCGACCGGCCCGTACAACACGGCCCCGTATCGGCAGGCTGAACACACCCGCCAGGTCCCCCGGCTGTTCACGCACCATCGACTGCTCGGCGGTGGCGATCTGCAGCGTCGCCGATGGATGTCGCGGTGATATCCGCGTCCGCCGGGACGTCTCCTGGTACCCGGAAGACGGGGGGAAAGTTCAGTTCTCTCCGGACAGGCGTCGCAGGTGTTCGATCAGAGCCTGAATCTCCGCGACCTGCGCTGAGTCCGGGCCGCGGACCGAGCGCAGGTCCGGCAAGAGCGACTCGAGGTGGCCAAGTGCGTCGGCGACCTGTCCGATACCGGCGGTGATCACCGCAATCTGGTATCGGAGATCAAGCCGCTCCGGTCCCGTGCTGGCGTCGAGAAGGTCACGTAGCGTTCGCAGTGCCTCCGTCCCCGCACCGAGTTCCGCCGCCAGGTAGGTCGGTGTGCCGAGATAGTCGCCGGTGATCGTCAACCTCGGCAGGTCGGCGTCGAGCACCCCGGCAACACCGAAGTCGAGAACCTTCACGACCCCGGTCGGGGTGAGGATCAGGTTGCCCGGTTTGAGGTCACGATGGACGAGCGACGCGGCGTGGGCGGCTGCGAGCACCGAGCAGATCTGCGCCCCGATCGCGGCCACCCACGGGACCGGCAGCGGCCCCTGCTCAGCGATCAGATCGGACAGTTCAGTACCGGGCACCAGCTGCATGACGATGTAGAGGTGTGCACCGATCATCCCGGCGTCGTACACGGCCGGGACGCCCGGGTGGTCGAGGCGGGCGGTGTCTCGCACACCACACCGAAGTTGCTTTCGTCGTTGTGATTGGTCTCTCCCGGAAAGCGCAGCGCGGCGCGGAAGCCGTCGGCGGCGATGCCTTTCATCGAGCGCTACTCGACCTGTATAACGACGTGACCGAACGTAGCGGCGGTCGGATCGGCGTGCTGTCGGTGCTCGCCGAGGCGACGCACGTACCGGGGGAGACCATGCAAGCCTGCCTGCAGGTGGCCCGGCGGCCGGCGCCGCTGACCACAGATCGGGGATGTGATGGATGACGAGACCGAACTGAGAGCGCGGTTGGCGGGCACCGATTCGGTGGTGGCCGGCCTGGTCCTGGCAGCCTTCCACGGCGCCGAGGAACTGGACACGGCGCTGGCCACCGGTACGGCCCCGCAACCGCTGACGAAGGACGGCGCCGCCGAGTCCGATTCGACGGGATCGCCGGACGTCTTCCTGGAATCGATCGAGGTCGCCGGCTTCCGTGGGGTCGGCCGGGCGGTCACCCTGGAGCTGCAGCCGCGGCCGGGCCTGACCCTGGTGATCGGACGTAACGGTTCCGGCAAGTCGAGTTTTGCCGAGGCGGCCGAGCTGGCGCTGACTGACGACTCGATGCGCTGGGCC
>DASRYP010000814.1:0-2285 GCA_035687165.1 Actinoplanes sp.
ACCGGCAGGGCCTGACCATCGCCGAGCACGGCGAGCCGGGTGGCCCCGGAATGGGCGGCTGCCCGAACGGGCCGCTGCAGTCCGGACCGCCCGCCCCGACCGGGGTGACCGCGGCGAAGGTGGCCGGGGGCGTCAAGGTGAGTTGGACGCCAGTCGTCACCGTCCCCGGCACCCCGGCCGTCACCGGCTACCGGGTCACGGCCGTGGCCCGCACCACGACCGCCGGTGAACAGATCGAGATCGGACGCCGCATCACCGGCCAGGCCGCCAAGGTCACCACCATCACCGGCCTGTCCGACACGGAGAGCTACGACATCGAGGTCGTCAGCGTCAGCGGTGTCGGTCTGACGTTCCCGCCGGCTGTCGTCCAACCGCAGACGGACACCACCGCGCCGACCGTGACGGCGTCCCTGGCCGACGGCAGCTTCCCGACCGCGCGGCAGGTGACGTTGACCGCCGACGAGCCCGGCTCGGAGATCTACTACACGACCGACGGCGCCGACCCGGTCCTCGCCGACGTGCTCGCCGACTCGGCTCTGCGCTATACCGGGCCGATCACCATCGCGTCCACGTCGACGCTCAAGTTCGTGGCCTTCGACCTGGCGGGCAACGTCTCCGTCGTCGGCGAGCGGACCTACACCATCACCAACACCCCGACCCCGGACGCACCGGTCTTCGGCAGCGCGACCGTCGGGGCCGGCCAGGTCACCCTGAACTGGACCGCAGCCGACCCCACCAGCACCGGGTACGGCGTCCAGGTCCTCGACGCGGCCGGCACGGCGCTGGGCAACCTGCGGGAGACCACCGGCACCACGATGACGATCACCGGCCTGACCGGGGACGTCAACTACTTCTTCACCGTACGGGCGAGGAACGTCAACGGGTACGGCGAGGTCTCCGCCCGGCTGGGTCCGCTGACCCCGCAGGGCTCGGTCGTGGCGAGCGCCGGACCCGACCGTGCCGACGTGGCTCGCAACAGCACGGTCACCCTCAACGGCACCGGATCAACGACACCGGCCACGTACGCCTGGACGCAGCTGGCCACCGGGCCCGGCACCCCGATCGCCGCCGCCGACCCCGACCGGGTCACGCTGACCGGGTCGACGACGCTGAACCCGCGGTTCACGATGCCGTTCTACCGATCCCCCATGACGAACAAGGGTTTGACGTTCCGGCTGACGGTCACCACCGCGGCGGGTTCGACGAGCGACGACGTCCTGATCACCCCGGCCGTCGACCGGGTGGCGATCGCGACGGCCAAGTGGAAGGCGGGCAACTTCCGCGTCACCGGCACCGGATCGTTCGTCGGCGCCACCGTGCTCATCCACTCCGGATCACCCACCGGGCCGGTGCTCACCAGCGCGCCGATCACGGCCGCCGCACCGCCCGGCATCGGCGATTTCGACGTCCGCCTGCGCAACGGGACCGCACCGGCCACCCGTCCGACCGTCATCTACATCGAGTCCAACCAGGGCGGCGTCGCGGGACCCTTCACCGTCTCCTGATCGCCGCCACCTCACGTCAGGCGGCCCGCAACGGATCAACGAACAGCTTCTGTCGCATCGGCGGCCCGGACTCGCGAAGGAGTCCGGGCCGCCGAGGATCAGCGAGCTACGAGATTCGGATCTTGGCGGAGGTGCCGTTCTCCTCCAGGACGCGGATCTTGACGCCGACCGCGGGGAGCTTGACGCCGTGGTTCGGCAGCTCGGCGTAGAAGTACTTCTGGGTGTCGTCGAACAGCGGCTGCGCGGGCTGGCCCCGTACATAGGAAGCGTTGCCGTTGATGTGCAGCGTGAACGAGTCGGCCTTGCGCAGGCCGAAGGGCGCGTCGTAGACCTGGATGCGGGCGCTGAACGGCAGGCCGTCGAGCCGGTAGAACGGTCGCGGGTGCGCGTCGATATACAGGTTGCGGCCCTGGCCCGGGTGCCCGTTGGTGTCGTTGTCGACCTGGGACCGGTCCCAGTAGGAGATCAACACCCCGGGCTGGTACGAGTAGTGCTCGACCCAGTCCGGTTTCGTGTTCAGGAGACCGAAGTTGTACGGGCCGGTCCTGAGGTACCGGTCGTACGAGACGTACGTCCGGTGGCCGGCGATGTAGTAGTTGTCGTACTGGTTGGTCGAACTGGTGCCCACGACGGTGAAGCCCCGCAGCGTCCACGGCGTGGTGCCCTCGGCGTCGTCGCTGAACAGCACCGTGGCGCCGTCGGTGACCTGGATGTTGTCGGAGAAGAAGCCACCGGCCGCGAAGCCGCCGTCGGTGCGGTAGTAGAACTGCAGCTGGACGT
>DASRYP010000815.1:0-2636 GCA_035687165.1 Actinoplanes sp.
CATCGCGGTTACCGCTTCGACGTCCGGCCGGCGCTGCGGGCCGGTGAGAACAGGCTCCGCATACGCTTCGACTCGGCCTACTCCTACGCCGAGTCCCAGCAGAAACGGCTGGGTGACCGGCCCAACGCCTACCCGGAGCCGTTCAACTTCATCCGCAAGCAGGCCTGCAACTTCGGCTGGGACTGGGGACCGATCCTCGTCACGTCCGGCATCTGGCAGCCGATCGGCCTGGAGACGTGGCGGGTCGCCCGGCTCGCGTCGGTGCGTCCGCAGGTCACCGTGGACCACGGCACCGGCCGGGTCGAGCTACGGGTCCGTCTCGACCGCTTGTCGCACGTGCCCGTCACGATCACCGCTTCGGTGGCCGGCCGGCGTGCCCAGGCCACTATCGACGGCATCGAGGCGCTGCTCATCCTCACCGTGGACGACCCCGATCTGTGGTGGCCGCGCGGCTTCGGCGACCAGAACCGTTACGAACTCGACGTGACGCTCACGACCACCGACGGCTCGCTTCTGGACAGTTGGAACCGCAAGATCGGCTTCCGTTCCGTACGCGTCGACACCGCCGACGACGGCTACACGCTCCACGTCAACGACGTGCCGGTCTTCGTCCGCGGCGTCAACTGGATCCCCGACGACGTGTTCGACAACCGGGTCACCCGCGACCGGCTCACCGCCCGCTTCCGCCAGGCAGCCGACGCCAACGTCAACTACCTGCGGATCTGGGGCGGCGGCCGGTACGAGTCGTTCGACTTCTATGACCTCGCCGACGCCGAGGGCTTCCTGGTCGGGCAGGACTTCCTCTTCGCCTGCGCGGCCTACCCCGAGGAGGAGCCGTTCCGCTCCGAGATCGAGGCCGAGGCCCGCGAAAATGTCGTACGGCTCGCGTCGCACCCCAGCCTGGTCACCTGGACGGGCAACAACGAAAACCTGTGGGGGTACGAGGACTGGGACTGGAAGCCTGTTCTCAACGGCCGCACCTGGGGCTCGGCCTACTACTACGACCTGCTGCCCCGCATCGTCGGCGAGCTCGATCCGTCCCGTCCGTACTGGCCCGGCAGCCCCTACTCCGGCAGCCCCGACCGCTACCCGAACGATCCGGCCCACGGCACCACCCACGTGTGGGACGTCTGGAACACCGACGATTACACGAAGTACGCCGCGTACCGCCCGCATTTCGTCTCCGAGTTCGGCTTCCAGGGCCCGCCGACCTTCTCGACGCTGCGGCGCTCGATCTCGGACGAGCCGTTGACGCCGGACTCGCCCGGCATGGCCCACCACCAGAAGGCGGCCGGGGGCTCCGCGAAGCTCGCGCTGGGCCTGGCCAATCACCTGCCCGCGCCGGCCGACTTCGACGACTGGCACTACCTGACCCAGCTGAATCAGGCGCGCGCGGTGGCGTACGGGATCGAGCACTTCCGGTCCCTGCGCCCGCTCTGCGCGGGTGCGATCATGTGGCAGCTCAACGACTGCTGGCCGGTCACCTCCTGGGCCGCGGTCGACGGCGACGGCCGGAAGAAGCCCCTCTGGTACGCGATGCGCGACGCCTACGCCGACCGGTTGCTGACCTTCCAGCCGCGTACGGGCGCCGAGCTCACGGCCGGCGGTCCGCTCACTCAGATCGAACCGGGCACGGTGTTCACGCCGCAGGGTGCCCCGGCGCTGGTGGTGGTCAACGACAGCCGTACGCCCTGGGATCTTGAGACCACGGTGACCCGCCGCAACCTCGCCGGGGAGGTGCTGGCGTCCGCGGTGGTCGCGGCTTCGGTTGCTTCCGGTGCGAACGCCACGCTGGTCCTGCCCGCGGAGGTGACCACGCCGGGCGACCCGACGACGGAGTTCCTGGTCAGCGACACCGGGACGACATGGTTCTTCGCGCCCGACAAGGACATCCCGTGGCCGGCGGCCGACTTCACCACCGAGGTCGATCGGGTGGGCGACCGCACGAAGGTCACCGTGCACGCGGGGTCGATCCTGCGCTCGGTGACGCTCTTCCCCGACCGGCTCGACCCGGCGGCCGAGGCCGACCGCGCGGGCGTGACCGTGCTGCCGGGCGAGTCGGTCACGTTCACCGTCCACTCCGGAGCTTCGTTCGACGAGACGGAACTCACCGCTCGGCCGAACCTGCGCTGCGTCAACGACATCCGCTGACGCCGGCTCACCCCGGAGATGCAGCGAGCCGCCGGCGCGCAGCACCATCCGGGACGCCCCGGCGATACGGGATCTTCCGACCAGCACCACCAGGCCGTCCCGCACCGTCGAACTCACCCTCATCGCGCGCCGGCGGGCCGGGCCGGGGGCCGCCGGCGGCCTGGCGTGGCAGGGGGCCGATGCGCAGGTCCGGGGGCGGTTTAGGTGCGGTTGGGGGAGGGGGACGGGCGTACTTGAGCGGTTAGGGGTTGATGTTTGAGGGGGATAAATCGGGAATTTCAGGAAGTACTCAGCTGGACCAACGGGAGGCGGGCCAATGTTCGCGGCGAAAGCTCCACGAGGAACAGAGGAGTCCCATGGGAAGCAAGCTGCGCCGCATGGCGATCGCCGCGGGCGTTGCCCTGGCCGTCGTCGCGCCGCTGGCCACCGCAGCCAGTGCCGTCGTGGTCACGTCCGCGCCTCGGGTCGGGAAGCTCGTGCAGGTC
>DASRYP010000816.1:0-11234 GCA_035687165.1 Actinoplanes sp.
CCGCCGCGCTGCTGACCGCCGATCTGAAAGCGGCACAGAGTGTGATCGAGCGGGACGCCGAGGTCGACGAGATCTACCAGCAGGTCGAGACCAAGGTCGCCGACACCATCGCCCGTCAGGCGCCGGTCGCGTCCGACCTGCGGATGGTCATCACGGCCCTGCACATCTCGGCCGATCTGGAGCGGATGGGCGACCTGGCCGAGCACGTGGCCAAGACGGCGAAACGGCGGCACCCGTCGCCGGCCGTGCCCGCCGAGCTCCGCCCGGTCTTCAAGGGCATGGCCGAGGTCGCCGACCGGATGGCCGGGGAGATCACCACCCTGCTGGCCAAGCCCGACGCCGAACTGGCGGCGAAGCTCGAACAGGCCGACGACGAGATCGACGACCTGGAGCGGGAACTCTTCAAGATTCTGCTGCACGACGACTGGCCCTACGGCGCGGAGACCGCGATCGACGGCGCCCTGCTGGGGCGTTTCTACGAGCGTTATGCCGACCACGCCGTGAACGTGGGCGAGCAGCTGGTCTATCTGATCACCGGCGAGCCGGTGACCGACCAGGACTGAGGCCCA
The DNA here is from genome assembly GCA_035687165.1 of Actinoplanes sp. Taxonomy (GTDB): domain Bacteria; phylum Actinomycetota; class Actinomycetes; order Mycobacteriales; family Micromonosporaceae; genus Actinoplanes. Next base: position 570 of record DASRYP010000816.1, read on the forward strand.
CTCGCCCACTCGCCTGCTCGGCGGGGCCGGGACGCCACGGGGCCGGGACGCCACGGTGGCGGCCCGGCTCCTCCTGGCTGTCTAGCGGCCCTGGCTGTCTAGCGGCCCTGGTTTGCGACCGCGGCCGCGGCTTCCTCGGCGGCGGCGGGGTCGAGGTATTCGCCGCCGGGCTTGAGCGGGTGCAGGTCGTCGTCGAGGTCGTAGCGCAGCGGGATCCCGGTCGGGATGTTCAGCTTGGCGATCGCCTCGTCGGAGATCTGGTCGAGGTGCTTCACGATCGCGCGCAGCGAGTTGCCGTGCGCGGCGACCAGCGTGGTCTTGCCCGCGCGCAGGTCCGGCACGATCTCGTCGTACCAGTAGGGCAGCGCCCGGACGAGCACGTCCTTGAGGCACTCGGCCTTCGGCTTCACCTCGGGCGGGAGAAGCGCGTAACGCGGGTCGTCGAACTGCGCGTAGGGGGAGTCGGCCTCGATCGGCGGCGGCGGCACGTCGTAGGACCGCCGCCAGAGCATGAACTGCTCCTCGCCGTACTCCTCGAGGGTCTGCTTCTTGTCCTTGCCCTGGAGGGCGCCGTAGTGGCGCTCGTTGAGCCGCCACGACCGCTTCACCGGGATCCAGTGGCGGTCGGCGATGTGCAGGGCGATCTCGCTCGTGCGGATCGCGCGGCGCAGCACGCTGGTGTGCACCACGTCCGGCAGCACGCCGTTGTCCTTCAGCAGCTCGCCACCGCGGCGGGCCTCGGCCGCACCCTTGGCGTCGAGATCGACATCGACCCAGCCGGTGAAGAGGTTCTTGGCGTTCCACTCGCTGTTACCGTGCCGCAGCAGCACCAATGTCCCTGTCATGGACTCCATCCTGCCGCAGCCACCTGAACGGCGGGCGACGACCCTCACCTGGCGACCACCACGGGTTCAGCGAGGCGGTGCGGCCGGCCTTCTCGGCGATGATGGTCGACGTCGTGCCCGAGCGTGGTCGCCGCCGGGCATCTGCTCGCCGGGCCGAGCCGGCGACGGCGGATCCAGCAGATCGCCCCGCTCGTGGCCGCGGAGCCGTCACTCGTGGCCGCGGAGCCGTCGCTTGTGGCCGGGGGCGACGCCGCAGCACGGTAACCCGCTTATCTGTTAAGACGGTTTATCGAACGGGCGCCGCGATCATCGGCGTGACGGCCGCCGAGAAGCGGTTCGCCACAGCGGCTTGGACACAAAAAAACGGCCGCGATGGGCCGTCTTCGTGGCACCGGCGGCGGCGGGCGACGCCCATCCCCATAGGCGTCGCCCGCACTAACCGCCGGTCTCGGGTCGCGCCGTCCCCCAACGGCATATGCTCCCCGTCCCCAAACGTCGGCCGCGGTGATCGTTTCTGATCAACCAGTTCCCCGAACTAACGGTCCGACGTCCATTGATTACGCTAGTTGCGGCAGTCAAGGCAGACAAGCCAACTGGCTGTCTGCCATCTGTCTGCACCATCACAGTCACCCACAATTGGCCGATCGGCGGATGACCTACCCCACACCCGGCCTGGACAAAAGCCCCACTCCGGGCAGGATTGTTACTCGCCGGGATGTTCCCGCTGGAAGAAATTGCTGCGCTGACCGCCCGAACGCCGCTCCTGGTAGATGAAGGTCAGCCGGCCCCTGTCGAACGCGTCGAACCCGTCCGCCCCGCCGACGGCACCCGCTCCACACGCTCACCCGCTCCACCCGCGCCGAGATCTGGAGTCCCGCCGACCCGAACGTCCCAGGGAGGACGACCTCAGGACGGCGGCGCGAGGTGCTTGAACGCCTGCAGATTGGCCAGCGACTCCCCGCGCTTGACCCGCCACTGCCACTCGCGCCGGATCGACGAGCCGAAACCGATCTCGAGCATGGTGTCGAACGACTCGTCGGCGTAGGTCAGAACCGCTCCCAGCAGCCGATCGAGCTCATCCTCGTCCAACCCGCCGAGCGACACCCGGCCGGTCAGATAGACGTCACCCGCCGCGTCGATCGAGAACGACACCCCGTACATCCGGGCGTTGCGCCTCAGCAGCCACGCCCACAGCTCCTCGTGCCGCTCGTCGGGCCGGCGCATCACGAACGCCTCGACGCGCAGCGCGTGCTCGCCCACGATCAGGTTGCACGCCGTCGTGAGCTTGTGGGTGCCCGGCAACGTGACGACGTACGCGCCCGGCCCGGTGCTCTCCCACTCCAGCTCGCGGTCGGTGAGCGTCTTCTCAATCAGCTCGGTCACCATGCGTACGCCTCCAGGCGCTTCGCGATCAAGGCCCGGTGCTCGACCACGGCCTCACGGTAGACCCGCAGCAGACCCTCGGCCGTACGGTCCCAGGAGAAGTTCGAAGCGTGTGCCACCGCCCCGGCCGACAGGTGCCGGAGCTGCCGCGGCGAGTCGAGCAGGCGGTCGAGCGTCCCGGCCCACCGGCTCGGCTCGTGCCCATCGACGAGCATCCCGCTCAGACCATTGCGCACGGCCGTGACCAGCCCACCGACCGCGGCCGCCACTACCGGCGTCCCGCAGGCCTGCGCTTCGAGCGCCACCAGGCCGAACGACTCGTTGTAGGACGGCACAGCGACCAGGTCGGCCGTGCGATAGAGCGCGGCCAGCCCGGCACTGTCCTGCGGCGGCAGGAAGACCACCTGGTCACTCACGCCGAGCGAAGCGGCCAGTTCGATGAGCGCACTCGGCCGGTCGAGCCCGGATCCGCTCGGCCCGCCGCAGATGACCAGGGTGGTATCCCGTTCGCGCATGTCGGCCAGCGCCGCGATCAGCACATCGGGCGCCTTGAGTGGCTGGATCCGGCCGACGAACGCGATGACCTTGCCGTGCTCGGGCAACCCGAAACGCGCACGCTCGGCCGGCCCGGGACGGAACCGATCAAGATCGACCCCCGGCGGTACGACGGAGACACGGGCCGGGTCGGCGCCGTAGTAGGCGACCAGATCCTGGGCCTCGAACCGGGTGTTCGCGACCAGCCGGTCGGACTCGGCGATCACCTGCTCCTCGCCGATCACCCGGGCCTTGGGCTCGGGCCGGTCACCGGCCGCGATCAGCCTGTTCTTGACCTTGGCCAGGGTGTGCGGGGTGTGCACGTGCGGCGTGCCCCAGCGCTCGCGGGCCAGCCAGCCCACCTGGCCGGAGAGCCAGTAGTGCGAGTGGATCAGGTCGTAGTGGCCCGGCGGGTGTGCCGCCTCGGCCCGCAGCACACCGTTGGTGAACGCACAAAGCTGGGCCGGCAGCTCCTCTTTCGAGAGACCCTCGAACGGGCCGGAGGTGACATGCCGGACGGAGACGCCCGGGGCCATCTCGACGACCGGGGGCAGGTCACCGCGGGTGGCCCGGGTGAAGATCTCGACCTCGACGCCGAGGTGGGCGAGCCGCTTGGACACCTCGACGATATACACGTTCATGCCGCCGGCATCGCCGGTGCCCGGCTGCTCGAGCGGGGACGTGTGAACCGAGAGGGTGGCGATGCGCCGGGGGGTCGGCCAATCTGCCACGATTCTTCCTCCTGGACGGGTGACACGGGGACACCGGCGGGACGGGGATTGTTGCGTCTTCATGAATCTTCCCCACACCCGAGTGTCGAACCACTATCCACACACCTCGGGGTGACTGATGTCATCGGGAAGGATAGGGGGCATGCAGAACATCGCAGTGGTGACCGGTGCGTCGAGCGGCATCGGTGCGGCGACCGCCAGGCGGCTCGCCACCGAGGGATTCCACGTCGTCCTGGCCGCCCGCCGAGCCGATCGCCTGGCCGCCCTGGCCGCCGAGATCGGGCCGGCCGCGACGGCGGTCGAGTGTGATGTCACGTCCGACGAGTCGGTCGCCGCGCTGGCCGAGTCGGTGACCGCGCTGGGCGGGCCGGTGACGCTGCTGGTCAACAACGCGGGCGGCGCGGTCGGTCTCGACCCGGTCGAGACCGGTTCGGCCGACGACTGGCAGTCGATGTTCGACGTCAACGTGCTCGGCACGCTCCGGGTGACCAAAGCCCTGCTCCCGGCCCTGGAGGAGAGCGGCAACGCGACGATCGTGACAGTCGGCTCGACCGCGGCCTTCACAGTCTACGAGGGCGGCGGCGGTTACTCAGCGGCCAAACACGCCCAGACCGCCCTGGTCGGGACGTTGCGGCTGGAACTCTCCGGCAAGCCGGTGCGCGTCGTCGAGGTCGACCCGGGCATGGTGCGCACCGACGAGTTCTCGCTCAAGCGCTTCGGCGGCGACCAGGCCAAGGCCGACGCGATCTACGACGGCGTCAAGGAGCCGCTCGTGGCTGACGACATCGCCGACATCATCGCCTTCGCCGCGACCCGCCCCCACCACGTCAACCTCGACCGCATCGTGGTGCGCCCGATCGCGCAGGCCGCCCAGCACAAGGTCGACCGGCAGAAGTGAAAGCGGTCGGCGCGATCACCCGGGGGACGACCAATCCCAACCGGCTGCGCCGCGTCGACAACTACCTCGCGTACCGCTGCGGTGATCTTCTGCGCGAGGCGCCGGATCCGCTGGTCATCGACCTTGGGTACGGCGCTACCCCGGTCACCGCCGTCGAGCTGCGAGCCCGGCTGGCCGCGGCCGTCCGCCCCGACGTCACCGTGGTGGGCCTCGAGATCGATCCTGGGCGGGTGTCGGCCGCCGCACCCTTCGCCGATCCCCCGCACCTGGAGTTCCGGCGCGGCGGCTTCGAGCTGGCCGGTCTGCGCCCGGCGGTGGTGCGGGCGTTCAACGTCCTCCGGCAGTACGCCGAGGGCGAGGTGGCTGCGGCCTGGGCGGCGATGACCGCGACCGGGGCCGTGCTGGTCGAGGGCACCTGCGACGAACTGGGCCGCATCGCGACGTGGGTGGTGGTCGAGGCCGGCGAGCCGAGCACCCTGACCTTTTCCGCCCGCTTGTCCGATCTGGACCATCCGGCGATCTTCGCTGAGCGGCTGCCCAAGGCCCTGATCCACCGCAATGTGCCGGGCGAGCCGGTGCACGAGCTGCTGCGGTCCCTGGGCCGGGCCTGGGCGGCGGAGGCGACCCCGTTCGGGCCACGGCAGCGCTGGCTGGCGACGTGCCGGCGACTGCGGTCGGAGGGCCGACCGGTGCTCGACGGCCCAGCCCGCTGGAAACTCGGCGAACTGACCCTGCCCTGGCCGGCATGACCGGGAGCCTCAGTCCTCGCCCAGCACCGTGCGCAGCGTCCGCACCAGCACCTCGCTGCTGAACGGCTTCTTCACCAGCAGCGCGTCCGCGCCGATCAGACCGTCCGCGACCGCGATCTCTTTGGGCAGTCCCGAGATGTAGACGACGCTCATCTCCGGCCGCAGCTCGATGGCGGCCCGGGACAACTCGCCGCCGGAGACGCCGGGCAGGCCCAGGTCGGTGACGAGGATGTCGATGTCACCGGGGTGCTCCCGGCAGGCGGTGATGGCCTGTTGCGAGTCGCCGGCGGTCAGGGTGGCGAAGCCGCGGCGTTCGAGCATCCGCCGCATGATGTCGCGCAGGTCCTCTTCGTCGTCCACGACGAGGACCGTCGGTCGCGTCTCGGGTGCGGGCGCCTGCGACATGAATCCTCCTGGTGGTTCGGATGTCACATTCCGTACCTGTTCGCGTTCTCACGCTATAGGCAGCAGGTCGCACGGTCTGGCCTTTGCCGCATCAGCACCGCATCACCTCACGTGTCGGCTACTTCACCTGATGGAATACGCATGCCGCTCTTGAGTTGAGGGAATTGCGAGGTGACCCGGTTGCACGTGGGTTGCCACGCCGTCGAGGTCGCACGAAAGGCCTCGAAGATCGACGAGAGAAGCTAAAGCTGTGTGGTGGATGTCCGATCTACACGGCGTCCGCTACACACCGCCACTGAGCAAGGAGAGCGATATGTCCAGCGTGCTGTCGCCTGAGATCACCACTGTTGCCGCGATGACCGAGCGCTGTGACCGTTGCGGCGCCGCCGCCAAGCTGGTGGTCACTCTGACCAGCGGCGGCGAGCTGGCATTCTGTGGCCACCACGCCAACCGGCACAGCGAGGATATCGTGCGGGTCGGAGAGCGGATTGCCCTAGAGGACGACTTCGAGTGGGCCGGGAAGTAACCGCTTAACACGCATACGCCGCGTTATGCTCTTTTCCTCAGCTCTTGAGGGGTTTATGTGCATGATGCGGCCCGTGATCTGGGCAGGCTGTCCCGGCTGACCGCCGGGTACGCCTGTGCCGCGATCGTTCTTCTGAACGTCGCTATCCGGGTGCTCCAACGCGCCGGCCGGCCCCGGCCGACCGAGGTTCCCGCGGAGGCCGAGGCCGAGGAGCACACCGCCGAGCTGGAGCGCGGCAACGCGGACCTGCGGGCGGCCAACAGCCGGCTCGAGGCGGCCCTGACCTTCAAGAACGACCTCACCTCGATGCTGACGCACGACGTCGCGCAGCCGATCAGCTCGATCGCGAGCCTCGCCGAGCTGCTCCACAGCGACTGGGACGACCTCCCCGACGACATCCGGCTCGAGCTGGCCACCAAGATCGACAAAAACACCCAACGGCTGATCAAGATGATGAACGACCTGCAGCTGCTGTTCCGGCTCGACATGGGCTCGGTCACGGCCCGACGGACGCCGGTCCCGCTGCGGGAGGTGGCCGAGGGAGTCGTCAAGGCGTCGTCCGGCCCCCCGGGCGGGGTGCTCATCGAGATCGGCGACCGGACGTCCGTGCTGGCCGATCGCGGGCACGTCGTGGCGGTGCTGCAGAACCTGATCAACAACGCGGTCGCGTACGGGACCACGCCGATCCACCTGACCGCGGCCCGCCACGGCGAGCAGGTCGAGGTGGCGGTACGGGACCACGGGCCCGGCATCCCCGACGAGTTGCTGCCGAATCTGTTCGGCCGGGTCGTACGCGGGTCGGGTCTGGGTCTGTTCATCGTGCGTCACCTGGTCGAGGCGAACGGCGGAACGGTCCGTTACGAGCACGCCGAGCCGGGCGGCGCCCGCTTGATCGCGTCGTTCGAGGCCGCACCGGTATAGCGCACGCGAACGGGCCGGCTCACCATCGAGCCGGCCCTTCGCCGTGGGCGCTACAGGTCGTGCGCGCTACCGCGGTCCTCTACGTTCATCATGTCGTCGCCCCAGGCGTCGTTCCGCGTGGTGCGGCCACCCATCGGTGCCGCGCCGCCGCCGATCGAGCCGGCCGGGGCGATCCGCCGTCCGGGTGCGAGCACGTCATCGAGGTCGTGGACGCTTTTGATGCCGGGGGCCGAGGTGATGTCCACGCTGGTCCCCATCGTCGACGCCGACCGGCCGTGATAGGGCGGCTCGGCGGAGCTGGCGTTGCCGCGCTCGGCCGCGCCGGTCCCCCAGCCGGCGCCGGGGTGCGGCCGGCTGCGCGCCCGGGCGGCGAGCGCGGCGGGCGTCGGCACCGGCTTGACCAGCTTCTTGGTGCTGGCTCCGCGCTCCACCAGGCCCTTGAGCGCGTTCAGATCGGCCTTCAGTCGCTTGTTCAGGGAGACCTGGCCGTGCCGGTCGCCCGGCATGAGGAACGCGACGTCGGCCTCCAACTGGGCGACCACCTGGGTCTTCATCTCCCCCATCGGCCGCAGCGTGATGGTCTCGGCCAGCAGCGGTCCCTCCGTCGTCGCCCAGGAGACCCGCTCGTCCGGCGAGCGCTCGATGATCTGGGCGTCGAATTCGCGACGCTTGCCCTCGACGTCCATGATCCAGTGGGTGCGGTCGTCGCCGATCGGAGTGACCTCCCGCACGCCACTCATGAACTGCGGGTAGTTCTCGAACGCGGCGAGCTGCTCGTACACCGTGTGCAACGGTGCACTTACCTCGATGGCCTGCTGAACCACACTCATCGCATCTCTCCCATGCCTTCGCGTGCTGATTGTCGGCATGACTGAGCGTACGGAGACGGCTACGTGGAGCGTTCGGTTTCGCTCAGAACCGGCGGAGGTACTCCCACTGGCCCACCTCGGCCGCATACCGGGCGTCACTCGCGGGAGCGAGCATCACCTCAGACGCACGCAGCAGCGCGACGACGCGCGGCGACGGCGAGCGCCAGGCCTCGCTGATCTCGACCACGGTGCCGGTCTCCCGGCAGGCGGCGGCGAGGGCGCCGATCAGGTCGGGCGAGAGCACGACGTCGTCCAGGCCGACGTGCGCGAGCAGGTTGAGCGGGCGGGCGAGCTGGGTCGGCGCGTACCGGGAGGCGCGCTCGATGCCGCGGATCGTGGCGGTCATCAGCGCTTCGGCCACCTGATCGGCGGTGAGCCGGCCGGCGGTCAGCTGGGCGCGCACCTCGCGCGGGGTGCGGACGCCGGCCGTGAGCGGAAGAGCCGAGACGGCGACCGAGAGGGCTTCGACGTGGCCGAGGTCCGGCGGCAGGGCCAGCCAGCCGTCCGGCCGGACGACCTCGACCTCGGCGGCGAGGCGCAGGCGGATCTCCGTACGCCGCTGGGCCCGGCGCACCGAGTCGGCACAGACGGACAGCCAGGTGGAGTCCGGGCCGGCCTGGTCGGCGAAGGTGAGAGCGGTGAGCCCGGCGAGGTCGGCCGCCGAGACGACGACACCGACGGGGTCGCGGCCGGCCGCGAAACCAGTGTGCACGTGCACGTCGGCTGTCAGGTCGAGGGCCCCGACTTCGACGACTGATTCCCGCTCCGCGATCACTGTCACTCCCAGGCCTGAGGCTCGGCGGGAGCTTTCCCGCCTGACCATCAGGGTGGGCCGGCTGCGTTGTCGACCCTGGTCGGCCCCCGGTGCAGTCCGGGTGCGGTCAGAGGCGGAAGGAGCCGACCAGGGCACGCAGCTCTTCGGCGGTGCGGGCCACGCCGTTCGAGGCCTCTCGGGTGCGTTCGACACCCCGTACCGCCTCGGCGCTCGAGGCCGAGACGTCCGAGATGTTCGAGGCGATGCGGGCCGAGCCGTCGGCGACCTCGGCGATGCTGCGGCTCATCTCGCCCGTCGTCGCAGTCTGCTCCTCGACCGCCGAGGCGATGGTCGTCTGGAAGTCGTTGATCTGGTTGATGACCTCGCTGATCCGCGAGATGACCTCGACCGCCCCGCCGGTGTCCTGCTGGATGGCGGCGACCCGGGAGCCGATGTCCTCGGTCGCGCGGGCGGTCTCCTGAGCCAGGTCCTTGACCTCCGACGCCACCACCGCGAAGCCCTTGCCCGCCTCGCCGGCCCGGGCGGCCTCGATGGTCGCGTTGAGGGCGAGCAGGTTGGTCTGCTCGGCGATCGAGGTGATCAGCTTGATCACGTTGCCGATCTCGACCGACGAGGAGCCGAGCTGACGGACCGTGTCGGTGGCGCGGGCCGCCTCGGCGACCGCGACCGCGGCGACCTGGGCCGACTCGCTGGTGTTGCGGGAAATTTCGCGGATCGCCTGACCCATCTCCTCGGAGCCGGCGGCGACCGTCTGCACGTTACGCGAGATCTCTTCCGCCTCAGCCGCCGCCGACGCCGACTTGAGGTCGGTCCGCTGGGCCGACTCGGCGATCTCCGCCGCCACGGTCGACAACTCGCCGGCCGAGCCGGCCAGCACGTCCGCGTCCGCACCGATGGTCTCGAGCGACCCGCGGATCGACTCCAGGGCGCCGTCGAGCCCGGCCGCCATCCGGCCCAGTTCATCGCGGGTCATGATGCCGCTGCGGCCAGTCAGGTCGCCACGGGAGAGCGCGTCGATGACCGCGCCGAGGGTGCGCACGGGCACCAGGATCGAGCGGGCCAGCGGGATGGCCAAGCCGACCAGAAGGGCGAGGCCGACGAGGGCCACGACGATCGAGAGCGTCTGGGTACGGCTGATCAACGACCCCGTTGCGGCGCGCTCGGCATCGATCGCCGCGTCCACCTGGTCGACCAGGGCGCCGAGCTGGTCGTCGGTCACGTTGTTACGTTCGGCGATCTCGCCGGTACGGCCTCGTACCGAGGTGACGTTCCGCTTCGCCGCGGCTACGAAGTCGGAGATGAAGGTCCCGAAGTCGACGAAGTTCTGCCGGTTCCCCGCGAACGTGGCAGCCAAGTCGGCCGGCAGCCCAGCGGCGACCACGGCGTCGGCCGCTTCGGACGCCGACTGCACATCGTCCGCAACGTCCTTGGTGACGTCCTGGCCCAGCGCTGACCGGTACGCGTCGACCTTGAGCTCGCTCTGCCGGGTGTCCAGGTGGTTGAGCGCCGCCGAACCGGCCTGCAGGTGCGAGACCTTGGCTCCGTGGTCGGCCACCTGGCTCTGCCCCAGCAACGAGATCGCGGCCAGGGCGGCCAGCATGACGGCTCCCACCACCACGATCATGGCGAGCCGCTTGGCGATCCCGATCTCGGCCAGTCGCAGCATCGATTCCCTTTCGAAAGAGCAACGCCCCGTCGCTCAGGACGGGGCGTTGCGCCGAGATGCCCCAGAGATTCAGTCCGATGTGGTTGGCGAGCGCAGCAGAATGCTGACCGCCTGCACCTCGTCCTGGGTGGGCGAGGCGGCCTCTCGGTTGGCTGACTGCAGCTCCCGGTACACCTCTTCGCGATGCACCTGCACGTCACGCGGAGCCTGGATGCCCAGCCGGATCACGTCACCACGCGCTTCGAGGACGGTGATGACGACGTCGTCGCCGATCATCACGCTCTCCCCGGAGCGCCGGGTCAGTACGAGCATCGTCGGTGCCCTCCTCCATCCGTGGCGGACAGCATCACGAACCAGGCGCGG
>DASRYP010000817.1:0-3508 GCA_035687165.1 Actinoplanes sp.
CAGCGAGATGAGGATCCAGCTCGACGGCACTGCCGCCACGAAGATGAACCCGGTGGCCAGCGTCGCTGTGATCGCGCCCAGGGTACCGATGCTGGACAGGCGCCCGACCACCGAACCCGTCCGCTCCAGGTCGCTGAGCTGGAGTTTCACCACCATCGGGCTGATCGCCGAGAGCAGGAAGGCGGGCAGGAAGACGGCCAGCGCGGCCAGCAGCAGCACGGCGGGGGCAGCCCCGCCCCGGAGCACCTCGCCGCCGAAGCGCACCAGCGGCAGCGTCACGGCCGTGCCGATCGCTCCGAGCAGCAGCGCAGGGGCAAGCAGCGCGCGCGGGTCGAAACGGTCAGCCAGCCGGCCACCGAGCCACGTGCCGTAGGCGATGGCGGCCAGCGAGATGCCGATGACCGAGCTGCTGACCTGGAGGGTCACCCCCACATAGGGCCCGACCAGACGCAGCGCGACGATCTCGAGGACGAGAACCGCCCCGCTGGCGCCGAAGACCAGGGCGGTGGCGAGACCGGACGGCAGCGCACGCTGCGGGGTTCCCATCCGCGGATGCTATCCACCCCAACCTGGCAGTTCCCTGATCGCCGCCCCTGGTGGGCGGGGGAAACGGGTCAGAGCATCGAGACGTGAACGTGGTTGGTGTGCACTGCGGACGGACCGCCACTCGCGCTGTAGCTCTTCCAGCCCGTGCCGGGCATCCAGATCTCGCGATACCAGATCACGTACATCACGCCCAGCCGGTTCGCGTTCTTCACGAAGTAGGCGGCGAGCCGATCCCCGTACGCCTTGTCGTCGCCGGTCGCGGCCGAGTTCTTGTAGGTCGTTTCGTTGGACGACATGTCGCAGGCCCGGCCCTTGGGATGCTCGCCGGAGCTCCGCTCGCTCCAACACACCGTGTAGCGGCGGAACCCGTCCGACTTCGCCTCCTGGTAGGCGTGCACCGTGCGCGGCGTCAGGCAGCCTGAGCTGGTCGGGTCATTGACCGTGCAGCTCTCGTCGGGCCAGGAGCCGTCCGAGTTGCGCGGCGCGGGATTCGCGAGCGGCGAGTTCGCCGAGACGAAGCCGCCCGAGACCGATCCGCCGCCGACGCTGGCCAGGGCGAGTTCGGCCTCTTTCTTCTTCTTCGTCAGCGCGGCGACCTGCTTGGTCTGCTCGCGGACCTCTTTGTCGATCGCCGCCTTCGCCGCCCTGGCCCTGCCGAGCGTGCCCTGGTAGCGAGTGAGCAGTTGCGCGTCGAGCTGCGCCATCATGTCGAGCCGTTCGATGCGCTCGAGGAAGATGTCGGGGGAGGTCGAGTCGAGCAGCATCGACATCGTCCTGGGCCGGCCCAGCTGGTAGGAGCGGGTCGCGAGCTCGGCGACCTGGGTCTGCATCGCCTTGGCGCCCGCCTCGGCCTGTTTGACCGTCGTCTGCAGCTGCACGGCCCGCTTCTTGGAGGCGGTCAGCTTCTGCATCGCCGTCGCCTGTCCCTTGGCCGCCGATTCGAGCGCGCTGCGCAGCGTCTTGTCGTCACCCTCGTCGGGATCGGCGAGCGCCGCCCCGGTCGGTGCGACCAAAAGAAGCGCGCACGCAGCCAGAAGCAGCACGAGCACAGTGTTGAATCGGCGCTGGAAAACCGCCGCCACGGATACCTCCCCATCGTCAGCGCGGGCAGACTCTACCGTGATACGCAATCCAGCGACGGATCGATCAACAGGCCGAATAACCGCCGTCGACGAAGAGTGTTTGACCCGTGACGGCGACGGCAGCCGCACTGGCCAGAAAGACGGCACATGCCCCGAAATCATCAGGTATGCCGTTTCTTCCGATCATGGTGCGGGCGGCGTGTTTGGCGACCGTGGACGGGTCGGCGAAGACCGGCTCGGTCAGTGGAGTGTGGACGACGCCGGGCGCGATCGCGTTGCAACAGACGCCCTGGGCCGACCAAGCCTCGGCCTGCGATCTGGTCAGCCCCACCAGACCGGCCTTGGAGACCCCGTAGGCGCCGCTGTTCCCGTACGCCCGGAAGGCCTGTTGCGACACGACGTTGATGATCCGGCCCCAGCCGCGCGCGGCCATCCGCGGCCCGAAGGCCTGACCGAGCAGGAACGGGGCGGTCAGGTTGGCCGCCATCGTCACGTCCCAGTCGTCCGCGGTGAGCTCGCCCAGCGGTGGACGTCGATTCACCGCGGCCGAGTTGATCAGCACGTCCGGAGCCCCGTACCGCTCAAGGGTCTGCTCCACGACGAGCGCGACGGCCCCTCGGTCGGCGAGATCCGCCGGGATCGCGTGGCCCTCGGCGTCGAACCCGCGCAGTTCCTCGATGACCTTGGCCATCGGATCGGGACGACGCGCGACCAGCAGCACGCGCGCTCCGGCCCGCCCGAGCGCTACCGCCATCGCCCGTCCGATGCCCGAACTGCCTCCCGTCACCATCGCGGTGCGGCCGTTCAGACCGAAGAGACTTTCCAGGTACGCCGACACGGGCGCTAAAGGATCGAGGTGTCGGGGAAGAGGGTGTCGCGGACCGTGTGCCAGATCTCGTCGTTCGGGGCCACAAGCATCCCGCGCTCGCTGTCGGTCGGGCGGTAGGGCGTGCCGTCCAGGTGCAGCACCGTGCCACCCGCCTCGCGGATGATCAACGAGCCCGGCACGTGGTCCCACGGCAGGATGCGCCAGAAGAGCACGAACTGCTGCTCATCGATGGCGACGGCCGGATATTCGTAACCGGCGCAGTGGTGGCCGGCGGTGACCCGGCCAAGCGCCGAGGCGTTCGCGGTGGCCACCTCACGCAGATGGTCCGGCAGGTAGTGGCTGGCCACGACACCGCGCAGGGCGGCCGCGCCCGGGTCGTCGGTGCGGGTCTTGACGCGGATGCCGTCACGGTAGGCACCCGACCCGGCCTCGGCCACCGTGAGGTGGTCGCCGACCACGTCGAGGATCCAGGAGGCGGCCGGCTCGCCGTCGCGGACGAGCGCGACCATCACCGCGAACGGCGTCTTGCCGGCGGCGAAGTTGTTGGTGCCGTCGACCGGGTCGACGATCCAGACCGCGCCGCTGTTGCCGAGCCGGTCGAGCACGTGCGGATCGGCCGCGACGGCCTCCTCGCCGACCACGACCGAGCCGGGCAGCAGGGCGGTCAGCCCGCGGGTCAGGGCTTGCTCGGACTCCTTGTCGGCGATGGTGACCAGATCACCGGGCGCCTTCTGGACGATCTCGTCGGAGGCGAGGTGACGGAAGCGCGGCAGCACGATGGTCGCCGCGACCTCGCGGATGAGCTCGGCTACCTGATCAAGCACGCGGCGGCAACTTCACGACGCTGACGAAGAACTCGTCGATCTGCCGGATCACCGTAATGAACCGCTCGAAGTCGACCGGCTTCGTCACGTAGGCGTTGGCGTGCAGTTGGTAGCTGCGCAGGATGTCCTCGTCGGCGGCCGACGTGGTCAGCACCACCACCGGGATGCGGCCGAGCTCGTCGTCCTTCTTGATCTCCTCGAGCACCTCCCGGCCGTCGCGGCGGGGC
>DASRYP010000818.1:0-2068 GCA_035687165.1 Actinoplanes sp.
CACGCCACATCCGTGCGATCATCCCCGCAGTCTAGGTCGATTCCGTCCCGCGGGCCGGGTGCGTGCGGTCATGCTGCCGGGTTGAACAGCTTCCCATGCCCCTCGGAGACGACCTCGACGACGCCCGGGGCTGTCGTCACAGGTGGCCCACCGACCTGATGCGTCGGCGGCTGGCGGGGAGATGACAAACGGTCCCTCTGGGGGAGCAGAAGGACCGTACGGCGGATCAGGTCAGGAAGTGCCGGTTTCTTGCTGGCGCTGGTAGTTCTCGTTCTGCTGCATGGCCTCTTCGAGCTGGTCCTCAAGGATGATGATCCGGCAAGCGGCTTCCAGCGGGGTGCCCTGGTCGACCATCTCGCGGGCTCGTGCGGCGAGGCGTAGCTGGTAGCGGGAGTAGCGGCGGTGCCCGCCGGCGGACCGGAACGGGGTGATCAGTTTCGCTTCGTCGAGCCGGCGCAGGAAGTCTTGCGAGGATCCGGTGATCTCCGCGGCGCGGCCCATCGTGTAGGCGGGGTAGTCGTCGTCGCCGAACATGTCGTCGGATTGGGCCATACGTTTCTCTCCATGACGAGGGCCCCGGCGCAGAAACGCCGGGGCCCGGGTTACGGGTATTAAACACCATCTACCGACAGTTTCGTCGGCTTGTCGTATCCGCACCGGTCGCCGTTGGCGGCGTGAGGTGCGAGGATCGCATAAGCGTGACCGGAGACCACCTCTCGTTCGAGGGAAACTGCGGTGTCCGCCCCAGAGCCGGAACTGCGTCCTGGTTGCGGGCGATCCAACGGTGTTCAGCCCTCCCTTTCCTCTGCTTGCGAATCAGTGCTGCGGCTCGCCGGTGACGAAGCCTCACGCGACTTCATGCCTCGCACACGTGCGACGAGCTTTATATCCGGCCGGGCATCGACATCAAACTCGCCCCGCCTGCCCTGACCTGGAATGACGTCAAGGTCTTGTGATGATCACTTCTTATTGCTGGCCGAGCGAGCCGCGAACAGATCCGGGCCCTGCTTTGACGCTCGGCTTACTACGTCTGCGTCTTGACGTGATCTCATCGTTCAACACCAGGAACACTAACCGGTCGCGGCGAGGATGTCTAGTAGGTTCGACCCAGATTTTCTCGGTTTTCTTTCGAGTTTTCGGGCGGGGATGTCGGGCACGTCGGCTCGAGACGTCCGCGCGGGTCCCCGTGTGGCCGCCTTGGCTTCACCGGCGTGTCGCCGCGCTGGACAGGTGGGGCGCGGCGCTTCACGAGTCGTCGATCATCTTTTTCCTTTCGTGGAAACCCCCGGCTTCAGCCGTGGGGAGGAAACGAAAGCAACGGCCGGACGGCGCGTCGCCGCGATCCTCACAAGCTAAGTAGGTAGTGTGTGAGATGTGACCAGGACGGTGAAGCGGGCGTTCAAGTTCCGCTTCTATCCCAGCGACGCGCAGGCTGCTGAGCTTGCGCGTACGTTCGGCTGCGTCCGCAAGGTCTACAACCTGGCACTGGCCGCCCGTACCGAGGCGTGGGCGTTGCGCCAGGAGCGGGTGAACTACAACGCCACCTCAGCATTGCTCACCGCCTGGAAGAAAACCGAGGAACTGGCGTTCCTCAACGAGGTCTCCTCCGTTCCGCTCCAGCAGGCCCTGCGGCACCTTCAGGTTGCATACACCAACTTCTTCGCCAAGCGCGCCAAGTATCCGACCTTCAAGAGCAAAAAGAAGTCGCGGCGTTCGGCGGAGTACACCACCAGCGCGTTCCGCTACCGCGACGGCCGACTCACTCTGGCGAAGATGGCCGAGCCGCTCGACATCATCTGGTCGCGGCCGCTTCCTGATGGAGCTGCACCATCCACTGTGACCGTGTCGCAGGACGCCGCTGGCCGCTGGTTCGTCTTCCTGCTCTGCGACGACGTGATCGAGGCCGTACCGGCATCCGGGGCGATCGGTATCGACGCCGGTTTGGACCACCTGCTCACCCTGTCCACCGGGGAGAAGGTCACCAACCCGCGCCGCGAACGGGCCGACCGTGCCCGACTGGCCCATGCCCAGCGGGAACTGGCCCGCAAGGAGAAGGGTTCCAGCAACC
>DASRYP010000819.1:0-4740 GCA_035687165.1 Actinoplanes sp.
CCTGACCGCCGTGCAGGGGGAACTTCGCCCGTACGTCGTCGATGTACTGGTCGAGCTTGGCCTCGTGCAGCAGCCGCTCGAACCGGTAGCCGATGACCGCCGCGGCGCTCTGCCCGGCCGCGACCGCGTCGAGCACCCAGCGTCCGGCGCGGACCGACGCCGACGTGACGTCCAGCCGCGCGACGGTGGCCTGCTCGCCCGCGTCCCGGTGGGTCAGCTCGGCGGCACGCAGCACGGCGGCCGTCGCGGCGTGCGCCATCGACGGCGCGAGGATCGCCCCGCCGTCACCGAGCACGTTCCACAGCGGGCCCTTCTCGCCGGGCACCGGAGGCTCGAACGCCACCCGTTCCTCGGTTCGGAGATCGATGAGCCAGCCGTAGCCGCCGAGGTGGACGCCGTTCGGCACGGCCGATCGCCGGGCGGCCAGCCGGCGGGTGGCGAGACCGGTGATCCAGGCGTCGAGGCGGTTGTCGGCCAGGCTGAGCGTGCCGCCGAGGAGCCGGGTGAGGTCGGCCGGGGTCAGGTCGGCGGCGGCCAGCCGGGCCACCGCCTGGCGGGCGTCGCGGAACCAGGCCGGCGCGTCGTTGCTGAACAGTTCCTCCAGGAAGGTGCCCGCGAGGTCGACCGGGCTGATCCCGGAGGCCAGCACGGCACCGACGGTGCTCTCCCGGAAGGTCGCCGCGGCCACCGCGGTCAGCCCCGCCCCGTGCACCTCGACCACGTCGGAGAACCGCATCGTCAGAAGTTCGCGGGCGGTCGGGACGGCGCCGCCGGTCATCTCGACCCGGCGGACCTGGTCGAGAGTCGCCTTGGTGAACCGGCCTCCGACGCCGCTGTCCCCGGCCGCCTTGGCGGTGATCAGGCCGGCGGCGTCCGCGGCGTCGAGCAGGGAACGCCGGGCCAGCTGGTAGAGCAGGTCCGGCGGGGCGGGGTCACCGATGCCCGGCGGCGGGTCGGCGGCGAGCTCGTCCGGCGTGAGCCCGGCGAGCAACCGCAGGTATTCCGACGCCGTGAGCCGGGGTGGTGTGCCGTCCGCCGCCGGGGCGACGACGGGCGGTACGGCGAGCACCGCGCCATTGCCGGGCATGATCTGCGCGTCGGCGATGAGCGGGATGTACTCCAGCCCCAGGCCGGCGCCGAGCGCCCAGCCCCTGCCGTTGGTGCCGTCGACGAAGATTCCGTGGGTGCGGCAGAACGTCGGCCCGAGAACGGTTCTCGCCCGGTAGCCGCGGGGATCCGGCCACGGGCCCTGCCCCAAGATCTCCGCCACTGTGGTGTCCGGCAGGGCGGCAGAGGGCAGGACCCGCGGGGAGGACCGGGCGACCTCGACCCAGAACGGACGGAGCCGGCCGAGCACGGTGGCGATCGTGCCGAGCTCGGCGCCTTCGCCGGGTGCCGGTTGCCAGGACCCGAAGGCGGTGGCGGGCAGGACACCGTACGGCTGCCGGCCGATCCGCAGGGCCGGCAGCGGCCCGCCCGCGCGGACGTTGTCGACGAACAGCGACCGGACCGCCCGGACGACGCGCCGCGGGATCCCGTCCTCGCCGGTCTGCTCGTCGAGCAGCGTCTCGAGGAACCCGCCCCAGGTCGTCGCCCACAGGGCGGCGTTCATGTCACGCTGATGCTGCTGATCGGTCCGCCCGGCGCCCGGCACGGCGGCCAGGTCGGTGTCGGCCTCGAGGCCGAGTGCGGACAGCAGGGCGGCGAGGTCGGTCCCGGGCGCCGGGGTCTGTCGGGCGACGGGCGCGGCGGCGGCCTCGTCGGGCCGCGACGTCCAGGCCGACGCCGCTTCGACCGTCGTGTTCGTCGGCACGCCGGGGGCGAGCAGTTCGACGCCCCAGCGGAATCGGTGCGCCTGCAACAGCTCCGCCAGCTCGGTGGCAGCTTCGCCGGGCTCGCCGTCCCGCACGCCGACGACCAGGAGCAGATCCAGGCTGGCGATTCCGGCGGGCAGTCGCAAGTTGATCGCCATGCCCGCCGCGACGGCCTGTTCGTAGTCGGCGATCCAGGCGGTGGCCGGGTCGGCGAAGATCCGCTCCGGGTCGATCGTGCCTTTCCGCGTTTCCGGGCCGAGCAGCAACGGGCGGCGAACGTCCGCGCTCCACTGCCGGGCGACCTCGCGGCCACCGGCGAAGCCGACAGCCAGCCAGCGTGCCGGCAGTGCCCGCGCGGTGAGCGGCTCGACCTTCTCCTCGTCCCGGGGCACGCCGGGGTCGGCATCGCCGGCAGTGCGACGGCTCACCCAGCCCGCGCGGTGCAAGCCTTTGCCGGCCGGGCCGCAGACGCCGACGAGCGCGCTCCAGGCGGGCCCGGCCGGGTCGGCGCCGGCGGACAGCTCCGCCCAGTAGGCCCGGCCGGCGTCGATCTCCTTCTGGGTCAGCGACCGCTGGAGCCCGTCCTGGTGCACGTCGTCGGGGTAGACGCGCACCTTCAGGACGGGGGCGTCCGTGGCGAAGCGCGCCTCCAGCCGGACCGGGAACATCAGGATCGGGGTGTCGGCCGACAGCAACCGGATCGCGGCCGCCTCCGGTGCTTCCGCCGGGCCGCGATCGAGCAGTCCGAAGATCTTGTCGAGCCGTACGGTGTCGGAGGCCGTCAGCAGGGTGTCGGGTCGGATCGGCATCAGGGCCTCGGCTGGGAATAGCGGGCGGTGGCGGGCGCGAGATAGCCGGCGGTGGGCAGCGCGAGCCGGAACGGTTGTTGCAGCAGGATCGCCGCGGTCTGGGCGGCGTCGACGCCCCAGGCGAGACCGCCGGGGGTGGCCGGGGTGTCCAGGCCGTCCGGTGCGGCGGACAGGTGCCCACCGGCCGCGGCGTGTTGCCAGGTGACGTCGTTCCAGCCCGGCGGATCCACCGGCCCGTCGGAGGCCGCGACGTCGAGGCCGAACCGCGGTTCGGTGGGCGGCTGTTCGAGCAGGATGAACCACCCGTCCTGCTCGGCTTCTGCCGCGGTGAGGTCGAGCCCGGCGTAAGCCATGTCGGGCGGGAGCCGATCGCCGAAGATCGCCCGGCGCGGTGCCACAGCGGGGTCCTCGACGAACGCCATCTTTCCGCCTGCCGCGGGCGATGCCTTGCCCTTGCGCGCGGTCACGACGGTACGCGGATAGCGGCGCAGGAGGTCACCTCGGAGCAGGACGACGAGGTTGCCGCCGAGGCCGGCGAGGCCGTGGGTGCCGAGCGCGCCGTCTCCCCAGCCGGTGATCGGGGAGATGTCCTCCTGGCCGTCGAGCCGGGCCCAGAACTGGCGGAAGCAGGTGCCCTGCCGGTCGGTGGGGTATCCGCGGTAGAGCAGTTCCCGGGCCATCTCGTGGTTGACGCCGACCATCAGCGCCTCGACGAACCGGGGGTTGGTCGTCAGCAGGGTGATGCCGTTGGGCTCCAGGCTCTGCGCGTTCGCGAGCAGGTGCTGCTGGGCAGCCGCGTCGCGCAGTCGTCCGGCGACGGGCTCGGTGAACCGGGGCGCCACCATGATCGGGTGGAACAGGCGGCGCACCCCCCGCGAGACCAGGCCGTCGTCGACCTTGATCCGGGCCTCGGCCAGGATCCGCAGGGTCCGCTCCGGGGCCAGTGCGGCCACGAGCGCCCGGTTCAGCTCCTGCGGCGGCAGCACGGACAGGGTGGCCGGCGGCGGGCTGTCGTCATCGAGCATGATCCGGTCCCGGATCGCGGCGATCGCCCGGGTCATCGCGTCGGCCGGCACCGCCGCGATGCTCAGGTCCGGTGCGGGCCGGGTGCGGCCGATCCGCTGGGCGAGCAGGTTGTCGCCGTCCACGGTCCCCAGCCGGCGCTCGGCCAAGGCCGAGAACCGCACGCCGATCTCGGCCCGGGCCAGGGCACCGCGGTCGGGGAGGGCGACGCTGTCGCGCACCGCGTTCAGGTGCGGGCGGGCCTGGTCGAGCCAGGTCTGCCCCGACGCCGAGATCCGGGCCGCCCGCATCCCGCCGACGACTCCACCCCCGACGACCACGTCGACGCGTTCCTGCTGTCCGAGATCGGGGCGCACGGTAAGGTCACGCACCAGGCCGGCCGGGCGTACGGCCGCGAGCAGTTCCGGCAGTTCGTCGACGGCCTCGAAGGTCTGCTCGGCGGTCAGGCCGGTTTTCGCGACGATCCGGGTCAGTCCGCCGGATTCCGCGAGGGCCGCCCGGGTCGCCCCGGCGTCGGCGAAAGCCCGGTGGGCGAGCTCGCGCGGCGGCGCGAGGACCGCTTCCTCGCCGAGCATCCGGCCGCGCAGCTCGCCGACGAGCCTGGCGCCGGTCACCTGGGCCCGGCGGGCGGCGCGCAGGGAGACCTTCGTGTACGCGCTGTCCAGGGCCGCGCCCGGCAGCGGGCTCCGGGCCAGCCGCTCGGCGACGGTGACCGGGGCGCCGACGGTGAACGGCAACTTGGTCGCGGCCGGGCGGCAGAGTTGCGCGGTCGACGAAGCCGTCCGAGGGTCGATCCGGGTGCTGCAGAGGCGGCGGCTCGCCAGCAACGACAACTGTGTCCAACGCAGCTTCTCGTTGGCCCGGTCGACGTCGCGGACCTGGTCCCAGGCCTTGGCCATGAGCTCTTCCTGGTCGGTCCGGACCACGTCGGCGCCGGCGCCGGCCGCGACCCGACCGGCCGGCACGACATTGAGACCGTTGAGCCAGTCCCGCGGCTCGGCGATGCTCCGGTCCACGGTCCGGCGCCCGGCCAGCCACTCGCCGTAGACCGGCGGGCCGACCGGATCCGGGAAGCCGGCCTGGCTGAGCCTCGC
>DASRYP010000820.1:0-3519 GCA_035687165.1 Actinoplanes sp.
TGGCCGATGCGCTCGCTCGGCTCCAGCGGGGTGTGGGAGATCTACCTGCCGGACGCGACCGTGGGCAGCAAGTACAAATTCAAGATCCTCGGACGGGACGGTGGGTGGCGCGAGCACGCCGACCCGCTGGCCCAGCACACCGAGGTGCCGCCGGCCACCGCCTCCGTGGTCTACGAGTCCTCGTACGAGTGGACCGACTCGGAGTGGATGAGGGAGCGCGCCGGCAAGTCGTGGCACCAGGAGCCGATGAGCGTCTACGAGGTGCACCTCGGCTCGTGGCGCCCGGGCCTCTCCTACACCGAGCTGGCCGAGCAGCTCGTCGACTACGTCCTGGAGACGGGCTTCACCCACGTCGAGATGATGCCGGTGATGGAGCACCCGTTCGGCGGCTCCTGGGGCTACCAGGTCACCGGCTACTACGCTCCCACCTCGCGCTTCGGCACCCCCGACGAGTTCCGTCACCTGGTCGACAAGCTGCACCAGGCCGGCATCGGCGTGATCCTCGACTGGGTCCCGGCCCACTTCCCCAAGGACGCCTGGGCGTTGGCCCGCTTCGACGGCACGCCGCTCTACGAGCACGGCGACTGGCGCCGCGGCGAGCAGCCCGACTGGGGCACGTACGTCTTCAACTTCGGCCGCACCGAGGTCCGCAACTTCCTGGTGGCCAACGCGCTCTACTGGTGCGAGGAGTTCCACGCCGACGGCCTGCGGGTCGACGCCGTCGCCTCGATGCTCTACCTGGACTACTCGCGCAAGGAGGGCGAGTGGACTCCCAACCAGTACGGCGGCCGGGAGAATCTGGACGCGATCAGCTTCCTGCAGGAGATGAACGCGACCGTCTACAAGAACTATCCCGGCGTCATCACCGTCGCCGAGGAGTCGACCGCGTGGCCGGGCGTCACCCGCCCCACCCACCTGGGCGGCCTCGGGTTCGGCTTCAAGTGGAACATGGGCTGGATGAACGACACCTTGTCCTACATGGAGAAGGAGCCCATCTATCGCCGGTGGCACCACCACCAGATGACCTTCGCGACCGTGTACTCGTGGAGCGAGAACTACGTCCTGCCGATCAGCCACGACGAGGTCGTGCACGGCAAGGGCTCCCTGACCGGCAAGATGCCCGGCGACCTGTGGCAGAAGCTGGCCAACACGCGGGCCCTGCTCGGCTTCATGTGGGCCTTCACCGGCAAGCAGCTCATCTTCATGGGCGCCGAACTGGGCGACCTGCGGGAGTGGAGCGAGGAGCGCGGCCTCGACTGGGGACTGCTCGAGGACCCGCAGTTCAGCGGCGTCCAGGGCCTGGTGAAGGACCTGAACCGGACCTATCGCGAAACCCCGGCCATCTGGACGCAGGACACGTCGCCGAGCGGTTTCCGCTGGATCACCAGTGAGGACTCGCGGCACAACACGTTCTCGTTCCTGCGTTTCGCCCCGAACGGCGACGCGCTGGCCTGCGTGGTGAACTTCGCGGCGGTCCCGCACGAGGGTTACCGCATCGGCCTCCCCCGCCCGGGCCGATGGACCGAGGTGATCAACACCGACAGCGAGCTGTACGGCGGTTCCGGTGTCGGCAACCTCGGCGGCGTCGACACGGACGCCCTGCCCTGGCACGGCTTCGACCAGTCGGTGTCCTTGCGGGTGCCCCCGCTCGGCGCGGTCTGGCTCCGCCGCACCGTTTGACGGTCCGCCCGGCCGACAACCGGGCCCGTCTTGTCGTACTCTTCGATCCTGGTCGATAAAGTTCGAGACCGGCCGGGGATCCCCCCGGCCGGTCCGCGGGCGATCGGAGGGTAACGCCGATGGAGAGTCAGGCTGTGGAGATCGTCGACCTCGACGACGACGACGTGCTGGCCGAGCTCAGCCCCGCCCTGCGAGCGGCGGTCGAGCGGGTGTACTCGTCCGACGACCAGGAGGGTCCCGGCGGGTTCAACTCGTTCGTGGACGCCGATCTCTAGCCCCCGGCGCGAGCCGATGGGCGCCGGACAGGACACGTGGCCTGACGACCTGGACGTGACGGCTCTGACCGCGCGCGGGTGGCGGCCGAAGACCTTCAACCAGTTCGTCGTCAAGATTCACAGCCGGTGCAACCTGGCCTGTGGTTACTGCTACGTGTACGAGTCGGCCGACCAGGGCTGGCGCGCTCAGCCCCGGGTCATGACCGAGGCGGTCCTCACTGCGGCGTGCCACCAGATCGCCGAGCACGCCGGGCGGTCGGTGAGTCTGGTCTTCCACGGCGGGGAGCCGCTGCTGGCCGGCGCCGACCACCTCGACCGGCTGGCCGGCATCGCGACCCGCGTCCTCGGCCCCGGCCGGCGGCTGCGGCTCGGCCTGCAGACCAACGGCCTGCTCCTGGACGAGTCGGTCGCCGAGGTCTGCGACCGGTGGGGCATCCGGGTGGCGGTGAGCGTCGACGGGGACGAGGCCGGGCACGATCGTCATCGCCGCTTCCGGGACGGGCGCGGCAGTCACGCCGAGGTCCTGCGCGGAGTCGAGGTGCTGCGAAGACACCGGCACCTGTACGCCGGGCTGCTCTGCACCGTGGATCTCGGCAACGACCCCGTGGCGACGTACGAGGCCCTGCTCGCCCTCGAGCCGCCGACCGTCGACTTCCTGCTGCCGCACGGCAACTGGGACAACCCTCCACCCGGGCGCGCGGCGGGCGGGCCACCGGCGTACGGGACATGGTTGTCGGCAATCTTCGACCGCTGGTTCGACGCGCCGGTCCGGACGGCCGGGGTACGTCTCTTCGACGACATCCTCGCGCTGCTGCTGGGCGGCGCGGGCAGGTCGGAGTCGGTGGGCCTGCAACCGATCCGGGTCGCGGTGATCGAGACCGACGGGACCATCGAGCAGGTCGACTCGCTGAAGACCGCCTTCCCCGGCGCTACCCGGGTCCGTTCCACGCCCGGCGGCAACCCGCTCGACCAGGCGCTCCTCGAGCCGCAGATCGTCGCCCGCCAGCTCGGCCGCGACGCCCTGGGCGCGACCTGCCGGGAGTGCGCGATCAGCGAGATCTGCGGTGCGGGCAACTACACGCACCGCTTCCGCGCGGAGACCGGGTTCCGCAACCCCTCGGTCTACTGCCCCGACCTGACGTTCCTCATCGGCCACATCCGGGAGCGGGTCTCCGCGGAGCTGACGAAGATCCACGCGAGGAGGCGGAGCGGTGGAGTTTGACCCCGGCGGGCTGGTCCGGGACCTCGGCGCGGGCAACGCATCGCCCGCGAGTCTGTCCCTGCTCGGCGCGGGTCAGGCGCGCAAGCGGTCCGTTTTGCTGCGGATGCTGCTCAACGACGCCGCCCGCCACGCGGACACCGCACGGGCCCGGCTGCCCGAGGCCTACCGCTATCTGACCGAGACCGGCGAGGCGGAGGCGCTGCTCGCGTACCCGAACGTCGGGGTCTGGCTGGTGCACTGCGTGCGCCGCCTCGCGAATCGGTCAGCCCCCCTCGACGAGGTGCCGGTCTGGGCCGATCTGGCCTATCTGGGCTGGCTGGCCGCCGCGCACTTCGTCGCCGC
>DASRYP010000821.1:0-2802 GCA_035687165.1 Actinoplanes sp.
TGCCCAGCGACAGGCCGTACTCGGAATCGCCGGCCAGGGCGACCGCCTCGTCGAGGCTGCCGAAACGCGCCACGGGGGCGACCGGGCCGAAGATCTCCTGAGCGAACGCGGGCGTGGCGGCGGTGACCCCGGCCAGGACCGTGGGCCGGTAGAAGAGCCGGTCGAACTCGCCGCCGGCGGCCAGCCGGACGTCGCCGCCGACGCTGGCGGTGACCAGGCCGTGGATCTTGTCGCGCTGACCGGCGTCGATCACCGGGCCGAGCGCGACCTGGTCGAGGGCGGGGTCGCCGACCGGGAGCTTGCCGGCCTTGTCGGCCAGGCGCTCGACGAAGTCGTCGTAGAGGCGCTCGTGCACCAGGTGCCGGCCAGTGGTCATGCAGATCTGGCCCTGGTGGAAGAAACTCCCCCAGGCGGCCAGGTTGACCGCCTGATCGACGTCGGCGTCCTCCAGGACCACCAGCGCCGAGTTGCCGCCCAGCTCCAGGTGGACCCGCTTGAGATGGCGTCCGGCCAGCTCACCGACGCGGCGGCCGGCCTCGGTGGAACCGGTGAACGACAGGACCGGGACGCGCGGGTCGGTGACCAGGGCCGCGCCGATGTCGCGGCCGCCGGGCAGTACCTGGAACAGGCCGTCGGGCAGCCCGGCCTCCTGGAAGACGCGGGCCAGCACCAGGCCGCCGGTGATCGCCGTCCGCGGGTCGGGCTTGAGCAGGACGGCGTTGCCCAGCGCCAGCGCGGGCGCGACCGAGCGGACGGCCAGGATGATCGGCACGTTGAACGGGGCGATCACGCCGACCACACCGACGGGGTAGCGGCGGATCATCGACAGGCGCGGCTCGCCCGAGGGGATCAGCTCGCCGTACGGCCGGCCGGGCAGCGCCGCCGCCTCCCAGCACTCCTGCTCGGCGACCTGCACGGCGAAGCCGGCCATGCCCGGGATCGCGCCGACCTCGCGCACGTTCCACCAGGCGATCTCCTCGGCGTGCTCGGCCCAGAGCGCCGCGGCCCGGCGCAGCACGGCGGCCCGCTCGAAATGCGGGGCGGCGGCCCACTCGCGCTGCGCCGCCGCGGCGGCGCGGGCGGCGGCGTCCACGTCGGCGGGCGTGGCCAGGGTGACCCGGCCCAGCACCCCGCCGGTGGCCGGTTCCACCACGTCGACGGTCTCACCGCTCCCGGGCCGCCAGGCGCCGTCGGTGAAGATCAGATCGTGCCATCGGGCTTCGTCGAGCAGCACCATCGCCGGGGACCCTTCGTAACCGAGCAGGGGAGGAACCGACTGTAGGCGCCGGATGTCATGCCGATCAACAGTGAACCGTGAGCGGCTCCCGCCCGTATCCGAGGACGCCACCCCCTCGAACCCGGGAGACCTTGCCTTGCTGTTGCCCCGTCGTCTCCGCTGTCGTCCCGTGCTGGGTGGCCTGGTCACCCTGGCCGCGGCCGCGCTGATCGTCGTCGCGCTGGTCGTCCCCGACGCGATCGCCCGCCCCGCCCAGGGTGCTTTCCTGCCCGGGGCCTTCCTGCGGCTGCCGCTCGAGGCCATCATCGCCGGAGCCGTCGTGCTGGCCCTCCCGATCCGGTGGCGGCGGCCGGTGGCGGCCCTGTTCGGGCTCGGCGTCGCGGGTCTGGTCGTCTTCAAGATCGCCAACGCCGGTTTCCGTACGGTCCTGGGGCGCAAGTTCGACCCGGTGCTCGACCCGCCGCTGCTGCGCGACGGTTACCACGCGCTGACCGAGACCGACGGGCGGACCCGCGCCAACCTGGCCGTGGCCGGTGCCGTCCTGCTGACGCTCGTGCTGGTGGCGGCACTGGTCCTGGCCGCGCTGCGACTGACCAGGATCGCTTCCGGCCGTACGCTCCCGGCTCGTCGCCTGCTCGCCGGGCTGAGCGCCGCGTGGGTCGCGCTCGCGCTCAGCGGCTGGACGCTCTTCCCGAACGCGCCGGTCGCTTCCGACTCGGCGATCGCGCTGCTCAAGTCGACCGCCCGGCAGGTGCCCACGACGATCCGTGACGAGCGGCAGTTCGCCTCGGCGGTCAGCCACGACCCGTACGCGTCCTCGAAGGCCGCTGACCTGGTCTCGGCCCTCAAGGGCAAGGATGTGGTCATCGGGGTGGTGGAGAGCTTCGGCCACAGTTCGCTGACCGATCCCGGCATGTCGGCGATCGTCAACCCGGCCCTGAGCGCCGCCGGCTCCCGGCTCGAGTCGGCCGGATTCCACGCCCGGACCGGATGGCTGACCTCCTCGACGTACGGCGGTGGCAGTTGGCTGGCCCACGGGTCGTTCCAGTCGGGGCTCTGGGTGACCAGCCAGCGGCGCTACGACGAGGTCGTCAAGGGTGACCGGCTGACCATCTCCAAGGCGTTCAAGCAGGCCGGATGGCAGACGGCGGGGATGGAGCCCGGCAACACCGAGGACTGGCCGGAGGCGGGTTTCTACGGCTACGACCAGGTGTACGACTCGCGCAACCTGGGCTATCACGGGCCGGACTTCGGCTGGTCGCGGATGCCCGACCAGTACGTGCTCGCCAAGTTCCAGCAGTCGGTCTACGGCCCGGCCACCAAGCCGTTGATGGCCGAGATCACCCTGACGTCGAGCCACGAGCCGTGGACGCACGTCCCCTCGATGGTGCCGTGGGAGTCGGTCGGCGACGGCAAGATCTTCGACTCGCAGGTCGCCGGTGCGCCGCCGCGCACCGCCCTCTGGTCCGATCCGGTCAAGGCCCAGGCCGCGTACGCCCGGACGATCGCCTACTCCGTCGACAGCCTCACCTCGTGGGCCGCGAAGTACGGCGACCGGAACCTGG
>DASRYP010000822.1:0-9511 GCA_035687165.1 Actinoplanes sp.
GCCCGGTCAGATCGTCGGCCCGCCGAGTGGCCAGGACGAGACCGACCGCCTCCGCGTCGAGGCGCCCGGCCACGAACCCGAGGACCTGCACCGAGGCCGTGTCGAGCCACTGCACGTCGTCGGCCAGGCAGATCAGTGGCCGCTCGGCCGCGGTCTCGGCGAGCAGGCTCAGCACCGCCAGCCCGACCAGGAACCTGTCCGGCGCCGGGCCCTCGGCCAGGCCGAACGTCACCCGCAAGGCGGCGCGCTGCGCGGCCGGGAGTGCGTCGAGACCGTCGAGCATCGGCTGGCAGAGCTGATGCAGGCCGCCGAAGACGGAGTGCCGTTCGGCCTCGACGCCGGCGACGCCGATCACCCGGCCGCCCGCCTCGGCGGTGAGCGTGGCCAGATAGCCGAGCAGGGCCGTCTTGCCGGAGCCGGGCTCGCCGCGCAGCACCAGCGCCCGGCTCCGGGCCGCCCGGACCGTGGCCAGCAGGTCACCGAGCACAGCGCGTTCGGCGTGGCGTCCCAGCAACGACGCTGGGTGACCACCCCGCGGAGGACCCCCGGTTACCGGCACCAGCCGACGCTAAACCGCCCGCGACCTGCAACGCCAGGCACAGAAGGGCAGTGTGCTGGCGACCTTGCCGATTCGGGCGGCCGCCGGGACGGTCCACGATGACCCCTGGCGCTTCGGCGGGAGGGGGGTCCAGGGGTGATCGTCGACCGCTCCGGTGAGGTCACCAAGATCGCGGAGTTCCTGTCGCGCGTCGCTGACGACGGGGCCGCGCTGTGCCTCGTCGGCGATCCCGGGGCCGGCAAGACCACGCTGCTGGACGCCGCCGCGTGGAAAGCGGAGAACCACGGCTTCCGGGTGCATCGCGCGGCCGGCGCCCTGCTCGAGGCGGACCTGCCGGGCGCCACCCTGCACGAGCTGCTGCACCCGATGGTGCCCGCGCGGCTGACGACGGACGCGCTGGTGAGCGCCCTGACCGCGCTGCGGCCGCCCGCCCTCGTGGTGATCGACGACCTGCACTGGGCGGACGGGGTCAGCCGCGCCGCCGTCGAGCGCCTGGCCACCCGGATCTCCGGGACCGGGATCGGCCTGCTCGCGGCGAGTCTGAGCCCGCCCTCCTTCGAGGCGTTCGAGATCGCCAGCCTGGACGAGGCGGTGGCCGCCGCGATGGTCGGCGCCGATCCGTGGATCTCGTCGGAGGGGCGGAGCCGGGTGCTCGCCGCGTCCCGTGGCAACCCGCTCGCGATGCGGGAGCTGGGCACCGTGATCGAGTCCGACCAGCGACTCGGCCGGCTCGGGCCGGCGGTTCCGGCGCTGCCGCTGGGGCGACTGCAACGGTCGTACGCCTGGCAGTTGGACGCCCTGTCCCGGCCGGCGCGGCGCGCGTTGCTGCTCGCGGCGCTGACCGACGGCGCCGAGCTCGACCTGCCCGGCCTGGACGCCGATCTCGAGGAGGGCCTCCGGCACCGCATCCTGGTCGCCGATCCCGGCAGTGGGCGGCTGCGCTTCCGGCATCCACTGCTGCGGGCCGCGGTCGTGGCCGCGTCGACGACCCAGGAACGGGCCCAGGCCCATCGCGACCTCGCCGCCCGGCACGCTGCCTCCCCGCGGCGGCGGGCCTGGCACCTGGCGGCGGTCTCGTTGCAGCCGGACGAGACGGTGGCCGGGCTGCTCGACGACGTCGCCCGGCAGGCTCTCGCCGACGGGCAGGGCGTCACCGCCGTCACGGCGCTGCTGCGCGCGGCCGACCTGAGCACCGACACGACCGGACGGGGCAGGCGACTCGCCCAGGCGGCCTCCGTCGGGATGGGCGTCAACGGGGACGTGCGGGCCGCCCGCGATCTGCTCGACGCGGCCCAGGCGGCGACCACGGACGCGGACCGGTCGTTGCCGGTCGCCGTCGCCGCGGCCCAGCTGCTGATCGACACCAACGGTGACGTCGACACCGCGCACCGGCTGCTCAGCGCCAGCCTCGACGCGGCCGCCGACCGGCTCGACCCGGACGACGACGACCTGATCGAGGCGATCTTCGAGCTCAGCGAGGCCTGCCGGCTCGGCGCGCGCCCCGAGCTGTGGCCGCCGCTCGACCGGGCGCTGGCCCAGCTCCGCCCGCACCTCCCGCCCCTGCTGCGGCTGCGAGTGAACGCCCTGCGCGACCCCGCGTCGGTCACCGACGCCGACCTCGCACTGATGGACGAGCTGATCGCCGGGTTCGCCGGCGAGAGCGACCCGAGGCGGATCAACTGGATCGCCGGGTCGGCTCTCATGCTCGGCCGCGGGCCGGAGCTGCACCCCGTCCTGCGCCGGATCGCCGAGCAGGGCCGGGCGGGCAGCGCCGTCCGCAGTGCCATCTCCGCCCTCTCCGCGATCGCCCTCGACCTCTTCGCGACCGGCGACTGGGACGGCGCGACGGCCGCCGGGGACGAGGCGGCGTGGCTGAGCGAAGAGCGCGGCTACGCGGCCACGGCCCGGCTCTGCCGGGTGGTTCCGCTGCACGTGGCCGCGGGGCGCGGCGACCACGAGACGGTTCTCCGCGAGACCGGGCCGTTGATCGCGTGGGCGGCACCGCGCGGGCTGGGCAGCCTGCTGTTCTGGTGCTATCAGATCCAGGCCACGGCGGCGCTCGGCCGCGGCGACTACGAAGCGGCGTATCGGCAGTTCTCGGCGATCTGCCCACCGGGCAGTCAACCGCCGACCATGGTCACCGCCCGGGCCGCGTTCGACGTGGTCGAGGCGGCGCTGGGCACGAACCGCACCGAGGAGGCGCGGGCCCAGGTGCGCGTGCTGGAGGAGGCCCGCACCGGGCGCGTCACCCCGTGGCTCGCGCTGCGGCTGGCCGGCGTCCGGGCCCTGGTCGCCGCCGACGACGCCGACGCCTTCACCCACTTCGACGAGGCCCTCGCGCTCCCGGCGGCCGCCCGCTACCCGTGGGACGCCGCCCGTATCCAGCTCTTCTACGGCGAGCGGCTGCGCCGCACACGCCGGGCCACGCCGTCCCGGGTGCAGCTCACCGCGGCGCTGGCGACGTTCCGCCGGCTGCGGGCGGTGCCGTGGGCCGAGCGGGCCGCCCGGGAACTGGAGGCGACCTCGGCACGCCGCCGGCACGGCACGGACCCTGAGACCGGGCTGCTCACCCCGCAGGAGCGCGAGGTCGCCACCCTGGCCACCGACGGGCTCACCAATCGGCAGATCGCCGTACGCTTGCAGGTCTCGGCCGGCACCGTCAGCGCCCACCTGCGGCAGGCGTACCGCAAGCTCGGCATCAGCTCCCGGGGCGGGCTGCGCGACGCGCTTGCACCTGGCCACGGCGGCGCGGATGGGTGAGCTGCTGCCCGGCCGGGCGGCCGAGACCGCCGCGCTCCGGGCCTTCGTCGACGACGCGACCCGGCACGGCGGCGCGCTGCTGGTCATCGGCCAGCCCGGGGTCGGTAAGTCGGTGCTGCTCGACGCGACCGCCCGGTACGCCGCCGCGGCCGGCGCCCGGATCCTGCGAACTGCCGCCGGCTCCGACCCGGGCGCCCCGGAGCACGCCGCACTCGACCGGCTGCTCGCCCCGCTGCACGACGACCTCGGCGCTCTGCCGGCCGCGGCGCGGGTGGCCCTGCGTGCCATCCTGGGTCTGGCCGACGGCCCGGCACCGGACAGGTTGAGCGTCTCGCACGCCACCGTCGAGCTGCTGCGCGTCGCCGCCGAGCGGAAGCCGCTGCTGGTGCTCGTCGACGACACCAACGACCTCGACCGGGCGAGCGCGCTGGTCTTCGCGTTCGCCGCCCGCCGCCTCGCCGGCAGCCGGGTGGCGATGGTGCTGGCCGCCCGGCAGCCGTGGAGCCACGGCCTGCTGAACGTGGCCGGGCTGCCCGAGCAGTGGGTCTTCCCGCTGGACGACGCGGCGGCCGGTGAGCTGCTGCGGATGCGGTACCCCACGATCGACACCCGGGCGCTGGACCGGCTCGTGGCCGAGTCGGGGGGCAACCCGCAGGGTCTGATCGAGTACGCCGCCGCGCTCACCGACGGCCAGCGCGCCGGCGCCGACCCGCTGCCGTCCGTGCTGCCGCTCAGCGAGTTCGTGCACAACGCCACCAAGACCTACCTGGCGGTGCTGCCGGCCGAGACCCGGCACCTGCTTCTGCTCGCCGCCCTCGACGGCACCGGCGACCTGATGACGATCCAGGCCGCGGCGCCGCACCTGGACGTGCTCGCCGGGCTCGCGCCGGCCGAGTCGCTGCTCGCCGTCTATCTCGACGAGCAGTCCCGGCGGCTCTTCTTCGCCGCGGGCCAGCTTCGCAGCGCGCTGCTCGAGCACGCCTCCGACCTGGAGCACCGCCGGGCCCACCGGGCGCTCGCCGCCGCCCTCGTCCACGACCCGGAACGCCACCTGCGGCACCTGGCGGCGGCCACCCGGGGCACCGACGCCGAGCTGGCCGCGCGGTTGCGGGCCGGGGCCGAGACGTCGATGCGGCGGGGCGAGCCGGTCGTCGCCGCCGAGACCCTCGCCCGCGCGGCCGAGCTCAGCCCCGACCCGGACGATCGCGCGCGCTGGCTGCTGGAGGCCGCGTTCATCCGGGCCGACCTGGCCGGCGACCTGCGCGACGCCGCCCGGCTGCTCGACCGGGCCCGCGCGGCCGGCGCCGACCTTTCCGGCTCACTGCCGGTGGCCCTGGTGGTCGCCCAGGTCGCGATCAACGGCGGTCCGGACGTCGAGCCCGCGCACGACGTCCTCGCGGCCGCCGTCGACGCCTACCCCGGCAATACCGACGCCGGCGACGAACTGCTCCTCGACGCGCTGCACCTGATGCTGATAAACGCGTGGTTCGCGGGCCGGGCCGAGGCCTGGGCGCCGTTCGAGCGGGCCGCCGGTCGCCTGCGCCCCCAGATCCCGATCGACCTCGAGCTCGGCGCCACCGCGTTCGGTGACCCCGCCCGGCTCAGCCCGACCCTGCTGAAGACGATCGACGACGCCGCCGGGCGGCTGGACGACGAGCTCAACCCGGTCACCGTCATCCGGACGGCGATGGCCTGTGTCTACACCGATCGGTTGGCGGCCTGCCGCGAGCCGCTGGCGCGAGTGATCCGCGACGGCCGCCGGGACGGGGCCGTGGCATTGGCGGTGACCGCGGCCATCTCGTCCTGCCACGACCTGTGGCACTCCGGGCAGTGGACGGAGCTGACCGCCCTGGCCGGGGAAGCCGTCGAGCTGTCCCGCGCGCGCGGGAGCCGAGGCAGCCGGATCGTCCTGGCCGGCTTCCATCAGGCACTGGTGGATGTGGCCCGCGGCGAGACCGAGGCCGGACTGTCCGCGGCGCGCGAGATGGCCCGGTTCGGCACGGCGCACGGCGCCCACGTCACCGCGCAGTTCGCCGCACACGTCGAGGCCCTGGCGGCGATCGGCGACGGGGACTTCGAGGAGGCGTACCGGCAGGCCGCGTCGATCAGTGCGGCGGGGACGTTCGCGCCGTACACGCCGCACGCGCTCTGGGTGATGCTGGAGCTGGTCGAGGGGGCCGTCCGGTCGGGCCGGGAACGGGATGCGCGGGCACACGTGGCGGCGATGACGGCGGGCGGCATCGGCGGGATCTCGTCCCGGCTGGAACTGGTCACGGCGGGGTGCGCGGCGTTGGTGGCCGACGACACCGAGGCGTACGAGAGCGCCGTGGCCGTTCCGGAGGCCGAGCGGTGGCCCTTCGATCTGGCTCGCGTCCGGCTCGCGTACGGCCGTCATCTGCGCCGCAGCCGCGACAGCGGGGCCGCCCGCACGCAGCTCACCACCGCGCTCGAGGTCTTCCAGCGGCTCGGCGCCCGGCCCTGGATCCGGCAGGCCGCGAGCGAACTGCGCGCCGAGGGCCTGATCGTCGACGGCGGCGAGGACCGAGCGCTCTCCCGGCAGGAGCGCCGGATCGCCGAGCTCGCCGCGGCCGGGCTGAGCAACAAGCAGATCGGCGAGGAACTACGGATCTCACACCGCACGGTCGGCGGCCATCTGCACCGCATCTTCCCGAAACTCGGTGTCACCTCCCGGGCCGCCCTGCGCGCCGCCCTGCAACGCGGATAGATAGCCCATCCGTGCGATGCCCCGGAGCCGTCCGGGAGGTCCACACTTGGCGTCGCACACGTCCGTCGTCGAAAGGCAGCATGATGCCCCGACTGGCGGTCGGCCGTGAGCAGAGCGGCGCGCTGGTGCACCTCGCGTATGAGGACAGCGGGGCCGGTCGGCCGGTGGTGCTCGTCCCGGGTCTTCCGCTCGGACGCGACTCGTGGGAGCTGCAAGTCCCGGCGCTGCTGGCCGCCGGCCATCGGGTCGTCGCCTACGACCGGCGCGGGTTCGGCGGATCGAGCCGGGCCACCAGCGGGTACGACTTCGACACCTTCGCCGCCGACCTGAACTCGCTGCTGGAACACCTCGACCTGCGGGACGTCGTGCTGGCCGGCTTCTCAGCCGGCACCGGGGAGGTGGCGCGCTACCTCGGGACGTTCGGCTCCGCCCGGATCGGCAAAGCCGTCCTGCTGGCCACCCTGCCGCCCGGCCTGCGCCGCGCCGACGGCGCGTTCTGCCGCACCGAAGCGGCCCGGGCCGAGGCCGGCGTGAACCGGCGGGCCCACCTGCGTTCCTTCGTCGACGAGGCGTTCGACATGCGGCGGCTGGCCCCCGACCGGGTCAGTGACGCCGCGTACCGGGCGACGCTCGAGGCGGTCGTCGCCGCGTGCCCGGCCGCCACCACGGACGGCGTCGCTCTCACCGGCACCGACTTCCGCGCCGACCTTCCGAAGATCGATGTGCCGACGCTGGTGATGCACGGCACCGAGGACCGGATCCTGCCGTTCGCGGCCACCGCGCAGCGGCTTCCCGCGCTGATCCGCGACGTGCGGCTGATCCCGGTCCGGGGCGGACCGCACCACATCGTGCGGACCTTTCCCGAGGTCGTCACGCCGGCGCTGCTGGAGTTCGCCCGCCGCTGAACGCGCCGTTGAGGTAGTCAGCCCGCCTCTTGATAAACCTCGTCGGCGCCCAGCGAACGCAGGTGCAGGGCCAGGCGCAGGCGCAACCCGACCACGCCGTCCTGCCAGCCGTCACCGAGCAGCCGGGACACCCGTTCCAGCCGCTTGGTCATGGTGTTCGGGTGAATGAACAGGCGCCGGGCGGCCTGGCTCGCGTTGCAGCCCGTGGCGAGGAAGACGTGGACCGTCTCGACCAGGTCGATGCGGTGCTCCCGCTCGTAGTTCAGCAGCGGCCGCAGGGCGGCGTCGAGCAGGTCGCGTACGTCGTCCGAGCGCTCCGGGTCGAAGAGCGGCCGGTAGAGGGCGAGGTCGCGCGTGGTGGCGCAGCGGTGGGCCGAACCGGCGGCCCGCAGCAGCGCCAGGCCGTGCCGGGCGGCCTCGAAATTCTCGGGCAGGGCACCGTCGCCCGGGTCGGACGGGTCGGACGCACACATCCGCGGCGCCTCCCCGGTGACCCGCCGCATCCGGGCCGCCAGCGCCTCGACCACCGCCTGCGGATCGTCGCCGGGCAGGACCGCGACCGGCAGGTCCTCGTGCCGGCCGCCCACGCCGCCGAGCAGGGCGGCGGCGTCCGCGACGACCCGGCCCAGGCCGACGTCACCCTCGATCGCCACGACCACGCACTGCTGGTCGAGCGGGAACCGGCGTGCCTCGGCCAGGACGCGGACCGGGCGGGACAGCGGGCGGCGGGTGCTGAGCAGCTCGGCGAGCAGGTCGGTGCGCATCTCCTCGTACGCCTGCAGCAGCGCGTTCTGCCGGATCCGCAGCGCGGCCAGCACGTGCGCGGCCCGGCGCAGCGCGGCCACCTCGTCGCTGGTGAGCGGCGTACGGCGGATGATCAGGACGGTGCCCTCGGAACGGGCCACGGTGGCGACCGAGACGGCGTACCGGAAGGAGGTGCCCGGTTCGAGGACCACCCGGCCCGGGTCGACCGACGCCCGTTGCACCAGCTCGGCCGAGGCCGCCACCAGCGGGGCGGCCGGGTGCGCGGCGGACAGCCGGCCGCTCGGGTCGAGGAGAGCGGCGACGGCGTCGAACCCGACGGCGAGGGCCTCGACCACCGCGGTCGGGAGCGGCGGCTCGGGCGCCGTGGAAAGCTCGAGAAGAGCGTCCACCATGGAGCCCGTACGGTCCAGGACGGCGAGCCGGGTGGCGAGCTCGCCGTGCGACCGTTCGTAGTCGCGCCGGGCGTTGATGACGGTGAACTGGGTCGCGGCGGCGCGGGCGAAACGCTGCACGGCCGTGATCTCGTCGGCCCCGAACGGCTCCCCGTCCGCACGGGCCACGTGCAGAACCGCGGTCTCGGTCAGCGGCACCCGCAGCACACCCCGGCCGGACGGTGCGGCACCGCCCCGTACGGCGGCCTCGTGCCACTCGTTCTCCCCGTCCCGAACGCTCAGCCAGGCGGCGTCCGCGCCGGGAGCCAGGCGCGGGATGGTGTCGACGATCGCGGCGCAGAGCCGGGCGGTGTCGTCGTGCCCGCCGAGCTCGGCCAGGGCCTGGTTCATGGCCAGCAGCGACATCTCCCGCCGGCTGCGGCTCTGGGCCCGGCCCGCCGACCGGTGCGCCACGGCGGCGACCTGCCGCAGGTCGAGGCCGATGCCCAGGTCGGCGGCCGCGCGGTGCAACCCGTGCAGCGCCTCGTCCACGGCGTCGGCCGTAGCGGTGTCGAGGACCGCGGAGAATGCCTCGGCCAGGGTGTCGCCGTCTTTCATCAGGACCACCGCCTGTTGCGTCATGGCCCCAATCTGGTCCACCCGCGCCGGACTGGACATCGCTTGAACGAAGTATCAGTGCTGGTTGTCAGCGGCGTCACACTCGGCCGCGCGGCCTTGGCGATGACGGGACGAGTGGCGAAGAACCGCCCGGCGGCGACCCAGACGGCGACCTCGAGGAGGCCCGGCGCGCGTTGCCGGCTCGCCGCTTCTTCCGCGTCGTCGGGTCGGTGCCGCCAGACCTGGACGGCCGCCTTGACGCCGAGACCGAGCGGAAACAGCCCGAGAAACGGAAGGGCCGTTCGGACAGGAACGCCATCCTGAACGGTCAAGTCCGCGCCCGGGTACTTCCCCGGAACGGCTCGGAAATCCCCGTCCGAGCACCGAACCCGAACGAGGCTGTCGTGTATCGGTCAGTCGGACAATCGGCGGGTAAGCGATCTTTTATCGATGCGACCATCGGAGATGGAATCTGTCTGCCGAAATATTGGTCGTGAACTGATGATCCGCATCTGGCGAATCTTGCTCCTTGCCGCTCTCGTGGCATTGGTGAGTGTGGGCTGCAAACCTGATTCTGATTCCTCGACCTCGGCCTCGGCCGATAAGCGCGAATCGCCGGCCGACGGCGGTTTCACGCTGCCGCCGGACGCACCGAAGCACGTCGTCGAGGCCTACCAAAAGGCGGAGAAGACGGAGGAGAAAAGAGACGTCGTCGAGCAGGAGGTCCTGGCCGAAGTAGCGGACCACGAGCTGCCGGAGCTCCAGGAACCAGCGGACGGCGACGGCACTGAGGGGGACTGCGGTCAGG
>DASRYP010000823.1:0-4501 GCA_035687165.1 Actinoplanes sp.
ACAAGGCCGGCAACTCGGTCAAGCAGACCGTGATCCGGGCCTACGGCCGCTGATGCGACCCCTCACCGAGGACAGGTGGCCGGCCGCCGGCCGGCTTACCTACAGCCAACCTCGCCGGGCGGCCTGGAAGGCCAGGCCCGCCCGGGTGTCCACGCCGGCCGCCTCCATCAGCCGGTCGAGCCGGCGCTGGACCGTCCGGCGGCTGACCCCGAGCTGGGTGGCGATGGACTTGTCGGGCAACCCGGCGACGAAGAGCGACAGCAGCAACTTGTCGGGCTCCTCCTCGCTGCCGTCGGGGAGTATCGGGGTGGCGCGGTCCCAGTAGCTCTCGAAGAGAGCGACCAGGGCGTCGAGGAGCTCACTGGGGCGGATCAGCGCCGCGGTGGGCTCCCCGACGTCACGGGCGGCGTCGGGGACCAGCGGGCAGATCGCGAGACTCCGGTCGGCGATCGCCAGCCGTACCGGAAGGGTCGGAAGGGTGCGGGAGAGCTCGCCGACCTTCATCGCCTCGACGATGCTGTCCAGTTCACCGGGTTTCTCGAGAAGCTCGCGCTCGTAGATCGCGCGGTAGCGGACACCCCGTTCCAGGGCGGGGGACTCTTCCGAGTTCTCCGGGCCCTGCATCGCTATCGGGTTGGCCCGGCAGAACCAGAGGATCTCCTGGCGGGCCGACTGCTGCATCTCCCGCAGCCGGTCCCGCAGGGCCTGGGCCCCGGTCACGATCTCGACGAGGTGGTCGGAGCTGCGGCGCCGGGTGTTGGTGCGGTACTCCTCGCTGAGCGCGGCCACCATCTGCCGGGCCGACTCGAGGGCCTGCTGCTCCCGCAGCAGCGTGTCGCCGAGCGCGACGTCGGCCGGCAGGGCGTGGAAGGTGGGGCCGGCGGTGGCGAGCCCCTTGCGGTGCAGGGCTTCGAGCAGCGCGTACGCCTCGGCGGGGTCGACGCCGGTCTGCGCCGCGAGATCAGTCGCGGCCGTCCCGGACATGCGCACCAGCAGGCGATAGGCGTGCTGCTCCGGGGTGGACAGCAGGTCGAGCCGATCGGACACGCGCCCACTGTAATGAGATTTACACATTCTGGGCTGTGACGTGTGCTTGCTCATACATCGATCAACACGGAAAGCATCGTCGGACGTACGCTGAGTGTCGTCGCTGCCCCCGTCATCGATGAGGACACCGAAGCCATGACAGTGATCGCAAGTGAGACGACCGAGCCGGCCACCGTGCCCGGCACCGAGCAGACACCCGAGCAGACACCCTGTCTCGTGATCGACGTCGACGTCGCCCGAGACCAGTACGGGCGGATCGCCGAGGCGTTCGCCGAGGCCCACATCCACTACGCAGTGAAGGCCAATCCCGAACTGCCACTACTCAGAGCACTGGTCGCCGCCGGCTGCCGGTTCGACGTGGCCAGCCGGGCCGAGATCGACCTTTGCCTGGCCGCCGGCGCTTCCCCCGACGACCTCAGCTACGGGCATCCGATCAAGAAGAGCGAGGACATCGCGTACGCGTACGCGGTGGGGGTGCGAATCTTCGCCTTCGACAGTGCGGGCGAACTTGACAAGATCGTCACCCACGCGCCCGGCTCCTCGGTGCTGTGCCGGGTGCTCGCCTCGAGCGACGGCGCGCGCTGGCCGCTGAGCCGAAAATTCGGGTGCGTCCCCGAGATGGCGGTCGACCTGATGAAAGTGGCCGCCGCCCGGGGCCTGGACCCGGCCGGGATCGCCTTCCACGTCGGGTCGCAGCAGCTCCACCCCGACCGGTGGGAGCCGAGCATCGCGACGGTGGCCCAGATCTTCCGGCAGCTCCGAAGTTCCGGCATCGCGCTCAGAATTCTGAACGCCGGGGGCGGCTTCCCGGTCTCCTACCGCACCCCCGTGGCCCCGATCTCGGCCTACGCCGACGCCATCCACGCGGCCGTCCGCCGGCACTTCGGACCGGACGCACCGGCCCTGATGATCGAGCCCGGCCGCTACGTCGCGGCCCCCGCCGGCGTGCTGCACGCGCAGGTCGTGCTGGTCGCCAAGAAGTCCTACGACGACGAGCCCAGGTGGGTCTACCTGGACGTGGGCCGCTTCGGCGGACTCGCCGAAACCGAGGAAGAGGCCATCCAGTACGAGTTGTCGACCACCCGGGGAGGCCCGGTAGGCCCGGTCATTCTCGCCGGTCCGACCTGCGACAGCGTCGACATCCTCTACCAGCACGCCCCCTACGACCTCCCGCTGGACCTGGCGGCCGGCGAGGTGATCCGCATTCTGGGGACGGGCGCCTACACCGCGACGTATTCATCGGTCGGTTTCAACGGCCTCCCACCCCTGCGCACGATCGTGCGCTGAGTCCATCTCGTCCCGGACCAACGTTCCCGGGCTCTCGACCGCCGTCGGGTGCCCGGGAACCTGTTTGTCTGGCAGAGCGGGGCGGTGTCTGTCGGTGAGGTGACCGACGAAGCGGCCCGCGGGTCGGCCGGGAAGATCTCTGGGGACTGAGCGCTGCCATCGGGCCGTCACGTGGCGGGACGGCGCACTGTCCCCGCGGCGACACGCTTCATCGAGAAGGTGCTGCCGTTCTCACAGATCACGCCCGGAGCCTGTCGTCCGCCGCGGGGTTCGCGGGAGCGGCGCCCGGTTCCACCACAGGGAAAGCCCGACGCCGGTGAGGACCAGGGCTGCCGCGGCCAGGACGAACCAGAACGTGATCTCGACGTTCTGCTTGCGGAGGTTGAACTCTCGCGGCAGGTCGGTGAGCACGTCGACGAGCTGATCGGCGTCCTCGGCCCGGAAGTAGCGGCCGCCGGTGGTGTCCGCCACCTGCGTCAGCGCTTCCTCGTCGATCTCCTGGTTGCGGCCGCCGCCACGGCCACCGCCCCAGCCCTGACCCCCGCCGAAGGGCGAGTCCCCACCGATCTGGTCGGCCGTGCAAACCATCGGCGCCGGCGTGGTGGTGCCGAACCCGATCGTGTAGACCCGTACCCGGCGGGCCGCGGCCTGCTCCGCCGCCGTGACCGGGTCCACCCCGGTGGTGTTGGAGCCGTCCGTCAGCACCACGATCGTGTCCGGTTCGAAGTCCCCCAGCTGCCCCGGCGCGCTCAGCTCCACCCCCGTGGCCGCCACCCGGGGATTGTTCTCCGCGATCGCGTCGATCGACGTGAGGATCGCCTGCCCGATCGCCGTCCCCCTGGCCGTACGCAGTGTCCCGATCGCGTCGAGCAGCGCGTCCTTGTCCGTGGTCGGTGACACCAGCAGGCCCGCGATCCCCGAGAACGCGACCAGCCCGATCCTCGTGCCGTCCTGCTGCTTCTCGATGAATTCCTTCGCCGCGGCCGTCGCCACCGTGAACCGGTTCGGCTGCACGTCCGTCGAGCACATCGAGCCCGACACGTCGATCGCCAGCAGGATCGACGTGCTGTTCGACGGCGTCGAGATCGAGGCGTGCGGCCGGGCCAGCGCGGCCCCCAGCGAGAGCAGCCCGGCTAGGAAGAGAAAGACCGGAATCCGCCGCCGCCACGACGTCCGCCCCGGCAGTGCCGCCCGGATCAGCGCCACGCTCGAGACGGTCACCGCCGCCCGCTTGCGCCTCCGGTTGAGCCACCAGCGAATCGCCAGCAGCAGCGGCACCGCCAGGAACGCGATCAGGGCCCACGGCCAGCTGAACGACATCAGACGATCCTTCCGTGCCAGCGGGTGCCGAGGACGGCGCCCAGCATGAGCAGCAGCAGGGCCACGCCGGCGAACGGCGCGGTCAGTTCGAGCGGCTCCTTCTTGGCGGTCAGCCGCAGGTCGATCGACTTGGTCGTGTCGGTGAGCGTCGCCGCGTCCCCGGCCGGCAGGTAGGCGCCGCCGGTCGTCTGCGCGACCGTGGTGAGCAGTTCCGGGTCGAGGGCTGTGCCCAGCTGGAAGCCGTCCACCTCGACGGTCGCGCCGCGCTCCGTGCCGATGCCGACCGTCTGGATGCGCACCCCGGCCGCCGCCGCCAGTTCGGCTGCCGCCGTCACGTCCGGCCCGCCGGTCTCCTGCCCGTCCGAGAAGACCACGATCGTCGCCGACGGCCAGTAGCCGAGGTCAGGTGGCGGCGTCCCGTTCTGCGGCAGGCCGACCGGTTTGCCGGTGATCGTGCCCAGCCCGACCAGGAGCGCCTGGCCGAGCGAGGTACCCCCGCCGGTGGCGAGCCGGTTGATCGCGGCGAGCGAGGCTTCGTGGTCGTCGGTCGGCGCCTGGGTGAGCAGCGCCTGATCGCCGAAGACCAGGACGCCGACGTCGACCGTTCCCGGCTGCTCCTCGACGAACTCCCGCGCGGCGGCCTGTGCGGCGCCGAGCCGGGTCGGTGACACGTCGTCGGCCCGCATGCTGTTCGACACGTCGAAGGCGAGCAGCACCGTCCCCGCGACCCGGGGCACGCTGACCTCCGCCTGCGGCCGGGCCAGGCCGACGAGCAGAACCGCCAGGGCGACCAGGATCAGCGCGTACGGCAGGTGGCGGCGTACCGAGGCACGCCGGGTGACCGGGC
>DASRYP010000824.1:0-10219 GCA_035687165.1 Actinoplanes sp.
GGTCAGGGCTGCGACGGAGACCGCGGCGGCGAAGAAAAGGATGCTGGTCGGGGGGCTCCAGGCGGTTACGAGGAGGCCGGCCAGGAGCGGGGCGGCGGCCGCGGCGGACATGGCTACCAGGAAGATGACGCTCAGGACTCGGCCCTGCAGGCGGTCGGGGGTGATCGCGGCCTGGTAGCCGAAAAGGGCCGCGTTGCAGGCCGGGCCGACGAAGATCGCCAGGGCGATGGGAGCGGCGGCGGCGACGCTGGCGGTCAGCAGGGCGCTGAGCGCCAGGAACAGGGTGGCCGCCCAGCAGAGGCAGCGGATCAGCGTGGCGAACGAGAACCAGCGCTGCACGGTGGGGGCGGCCAGAGCGCCGATCAGGCCGCCGGCGCCGACGATGGTCTCGGTCAGCCCGATCACGCCGGGGGGCACGTCGTGGGTCTGCAGGGTGATGATGATCGTGAAGATCGAGCCGTGGAGGGCGAAGTTCAGGGGGGCCGCGATGATCAGGACGGACCTCAGGAACGGGTTGCCGAAGACGAAGCGCAGGCCTTCCAGCAGGGCCGCCGTGTGGCCGGGGTGCTGGTCGGGGCGTTCGGACTGCAGCGGCTTACGGATCATGGCGATGCCGATCAGCGAAGCCAGGTAGGACAGGGCGTTCCCGATGAAGGGGAGCGTGTGGGTGATGCCGAAGAGCAGGCCGCCCAGGGGTGGGCCGGCCAGCGAGGTGCCGTAGCTGCGGGCCTCGTTGCGGGCCACGGCGTCCGGCAGCTGGGTGGTGGGGACGATGCTGCGGAGTGCGGCGTGCTCGGTCGTGTTGAACAGGGAGCCGCAGACGGCGTCGATCAGCCCCACGACGACGATTGTGGTCAGGCCGGCGTGGCGGGTGGCGACGGCCGCGGCCAGCACCACGAAGGCCAGCAGCCGGATCACGTCGCAGGTCAGCAGGGCCAGGCGGCGGTTGAACCGGTCGGCCAGCACGCCGGAGGGGAGGCGGCAGAGCAGCCGGGCCACCTGGGCCGCGGTGCCGACGGTGCCGGCCTTGACGGGCGAGCCCGTCAGTTCGAGGACGAGCAGCGGGATGGCCAGGGTGGCGATCGCGCCGCCGAGGTCGGAGAGGCACTGGCTGGTCCACAGCAGAGTGAACTCGCGGTTGCGCCAGAGCGTGCTCATGCCGCGGTCCGGAGGACCGGCACGATCCGCAGCGTCATGGTCACGTTCTGCAGGATATGTACGGCAGCCGATGTCTGTCGTTGGCTGACATCAATCCGCTAAGGCGTGGGGAGCGGAACGAGCGGCGTCGGCGCGGTTCTCGGAAGCCTTCGGCCGGGCCGGGCCCGGGGCCGGGGCCGGGGCCGGGGCCGGGCCGGGGTTATGACCGCGTTGGCCCTTGTTTTGGACCAATCATGAGCGGATCAATGGGGTCGATCAGAAGCCCAGCCGGGCCTGCCGCAGGCCGTCGCCCACCACGCTGACCCGGGCGTTCTCCTTGCGTCCGGTCAGGTAGATCGCCACCTCGCCGGGCGGCCCGGACAGGGTCGCGTCGGAGATGCCGCCGACAGTGAACGAGCCGTACCCCTCGGAGACGACCGTGGCCGGGACGCCGGCGCGGCGCAGCACCAGCCGGCCGGTAGCCCGGACGGATCGCCAGAGTGCCGCCTCCAGGCCCGGGTCGAGGTCGCGCGGCTGCCAGTCAGGCTGACCCCGGCGCACGTCCTCGTGGTGCACGAAGAACTCGATGGTGTTCGTGAGCTCATCCAGGAGAGGATTGCTCACCGGGCTCCACCGGGGTGGCGTCCGCACGTCCCGCACGATCTCCTCGAAGGGCCGGGCGGCGGTGCGCAGGCGGACACGTTCGCCGTGCGCGTGCAGCGCCGGGATCATCGCCCCGGCCGCTGCGTCGGGCCGTCGATCGCGCACGACCAGGTGCGCGGCGAGATCGCGGGTGGTCCATCCCGCGCAGAGAGTGGGCTGGTCAGGTCCGAGGCGCAGGAACAGATCGGCAAGCAGTCGGCGTTCACGTTGGGCATAGGCGGTCACAAAGGTGATGGTAGACACACGGCCCGGGGGTGATCGGCGGCGACCCGTTCGGCAGGATAGCTATGTAAGGTCGGAACCGTCAGCGAATCCTTACCAGTCAGGTGGAAACTGTGAGCACCAGGTCCAGCCGCGACGTGCTGGTACGGGGTCTGCGGGTGCTGGGCCAGGCGATCAAGGCGGAGCCCCGCCTGTTCGCCATCGGGGTGGCGGGCAGCAGCCTGTTCGGCCTGCTGGTCATCGCGAACTCGTATGTCGTGGGCGCGGTCATCGGCCGTGTCGTGGTGCCCTCCTTCACCACCGGCCGGTCCAGCACCGGCACGCTCGTGCTGATCGCCGCGGTCTTCGTCGGCCTCAGCGTGCTGCGGGTCGTCAGCATCTTCGGTCGCCGCGTCGGCGCGGGCTACATGCAGTTCCGCCTGCAGGCCCGCTACCGCCGCGCGGTGACCCGGCGCTACCTGTCGCTGCCGCCCTCCTGGCATCAGCGGCACGCCACCGGCACCCTGCTCTCCAACGCGAACTCCGACGTCGAGG
Organism: Actinoplanes sp.; assembly: GCA_035687165.1. Lineage (GTDB taxonomy): Bacteria > Actinomycetota > Actinomycetes > Mycobacteriales > Micromonosporaceae > Actinoplanes. The sequence goes on from DASRYP010000824.1 coordinate 2,557, forward strand.
CGGCCTTCGTGCCGATCGCGCCGCTGCCGTTCGCGGTCGGCACCATCGTGATGATCTGCGCCGCGGTGGTGGCCCTTTTCCTCACCGACTGGGTGCTCGCGTTGGTCGGCGTCATCCTCTTCCCGCTGCTCTTCGCGTTGAACGTCGTCTACTCCCGCTACATGTCGCCGCGGCAGATCAAGGCGCAGCAGATGCGGGCCAAGGTCAGCGCGGTGGCGCACGAGAGCTTCGACGGCGCGCTGGTGGTCAAGACGATGGGCCGCGAGGAGGACGAGTCGCGTCGCTTCCGGGTCTTCGTCGACGAACTGCGCGACTCGCTGATCGCGGTGGGCCGGCTGCGTGGCCTGTTCGACCCGCTGATGGACGCGTTGCCCAGCGTGGGCACGCTCGCCGTGCTGCTGCTCGGCGCCTGGCGGCTGCAGAGCGGCGCGATCACCGTCACCGAGCTGGTCACGGTCTCGTTCCTGTTCACCGTGCTGGCCTTCCCGGTGCGGGCGATCGGCTGGGTGGTCGGCGAGCTCCCGCGCAGCGTGGCCGGGTGGGATCGGGTGCAGGCGGTGCTGGCCGCGGACGGTGACCTCGCGTACGGTTCGGCCGCCGCGGACGGGACGGGACCGGCCACGCTGCGTTTCGACAAGGTCGATTTCGCGTACGGCGACGGGCCACTGGTCCTCAACGACGTGACCTTCACCGTGCCGCCCGGCCGCACCGTGGCGCTGGTCGGTGCGACCGGGTCGGGCAAGTCGACCATCGCGTCCCTCGCCGTGCGCCTGGTCGACCCGGACGCCGGGCGGATCCTGCTCGACGACGTACCGCTGCCGGGCTTGACCGAACCGGCCCTGACCAGCGCGTCCGCCCTCGTACCGCAGCTGCCGTTCGTCTTCGACGACACCGTGCGCGGCAACATCACCCTCGAGCGGGACGGGGTCGACGACGACGCGGTCTGGTCGGCGCTGCGGCTCGCCGAGGCCGACGGCTTCGTGGCGAAGCTGCCCGACGGGCTGGCCACCGCGGTCGGCGAACGCGGCACGTCTCTCTCCGGCGGGCAGCGGCAACGACTGACCCTGGCCCGTGCGCTGGCCGGACGCCCGCGGCTGCTGGTTCTGGACGACGCGACCAGCGCGGTCGATCCGCGCGTCGAGGCGGCGATCCTGGCCTCGCTGCGCGGCGGTGACACGGAGGCGTCCATCCTGGTGGTGGCCTACCGGCGGGCCACGATCGCGCTGGCCGACGAGGTGGTCTACCTGGAACAGGGCAAGGTCGTCGCCACCGGCACGCACACCGAGCTGCTGGCCAGCCACGCGGGATACGTCGATTTGGTGACCGCTTACGAAAAGGCCGAGGCCGAGAAGGTGGAGGCGTGACCGACTGCACCGGAGTGAGCGAAGCGGTCGTAGGGCCAGGAGAGCATGCCCCAGGAGGTTCAGCATGAGTCAGGGAACCTTGGCCACCGTACGGCGGGGGCTCGCGCTCTCGCCGGAGCTGCGTCCTGGGCTGGCGGGCACGATCGCCCTGGCCGTGGTGCAGATGGGTGGCCGGGTGGCCGTGCCGATCGCCGTCCAGCAGGGCATCGACCACGGCATCCGCGCCGCCGGCGGCCCTGACCTGGGCTTCGTGGTCATGGTGGTGGCGTTCACCTTCGTCGCGCTGATGATCTCCACGCTGGCCGGTTACCTGATGACCCGGCGCCTCTTCACGGTCAGCGAGACCGCGCTCGGCGGCCTGCGCTCGCGGACGTTCCGGCACATCCACGACCTGTCGATGCTGCACCAGCAGTCCGAGCGGCGCGGCACGATGGTGTCCCGGGTGACCAGCGACGTCGACCAGATCTCACAGTTCCTGCAGACCGGTGGCATACAACTGCTGCTCGCCAGCGGCCAGCTCGTGGTCTCGACGATCGTCATGTTCATCTACTCCTGGCAGCTCACGCTCGTGGTGCTGTTCGCCTTCGGACCCGCCGTCGCGATCATCCGGCTCTTCCAGAAGCGGCTCGCCGCGGTCTATGGCGCGGTCCGCGAGCGGACCGGCGTCATGCTGGGGGCGATCGCCGAGAGCGTCGTGGGGGCCGTGGTCATCCGGGCGTACGGGGTGGCCGGCCGCACCGAGAAGCGCCTGGACGCCGCGATCGGGCGGCTCGAGGTCGCCCAGAAGAGGGCCCTGCGTACGAGCGTGACCAGCTTTTCCAGCGGCGAGATCGGCGCGGGGCTGGCGCTCTCCGGGGTGGTGGTCGTCGGCGTGCTGATCGGGACGGACGGCGGGCTGACCATCGGCCGGCTGACCGCGTTCCTGTTCCTGGTGACACTCTTCATCCAGCCGGTGCAGATCGCGACCGACATGCTGAACGAGGCGCAGAACGCGGTGGCCGGCTGGCGCCGCGTGCTCGACGTGCTCGACGTGGAGCCCGACGTCAAGGACCCGGACGACGTGGGGGTCGACCTGCCCGCCGGGCCGCTGTCGGTGCGCTTCGCGGACGTGTCATACCGCTACCCCGACGGCCCGTCCAACCACCCCGCCACCCCCGACCGGACTAAAGACATGCCGATGGTGCTGGCCGACGTCGACCTGGAGATCCGACCGCGTACGAAGGTGGCCGTCGTCGGGGAGACCGGCTCGGGGAAGACGACTTTCGCGAAGCTGCTCACCCGCCTGATGGACCCCGTTGGCGGTGCGGTGCTGCTTTCCGGTACGCCGCTGCGGAACGTACGGTTCTCGGCGCTGCGCTCGCGGGTGGTGATGGTGCCGCAGGACGGTTTCCTCTTCGACGCCACGATCGGCGAGAACATCCGCTTCGCCGAGCCGTCGCTGACCGACGGGCAGCTCACCGCCGCCTTCACCGAACTGGGCCTGGCCGGCTGGCTGGCCGGCCTGCCGAACGGACTCGAGACCCCGGTCGGCGAGCGCGGCGAGGCACTCAGCGTGGGCGAGCGGCAGCTGGTGGCTCTGGTGCGGGCGTACGTCGCCGATCCTGACCTTTTGGTGCTGGACGAGGCGACCAGCGCCGTTGACCCGGCAACCGAAGTCCGTTTGCAGCGCGCCCTCGACACGGTCACCCGCGGCCGCACCACGGTTGCGATCGCTCACCGTCTCTCCACGGCCCAGGCCGCCGACGAGGTGATCGTCATCGATGCGGGCCGCGTCGTTCAACGCGGCCCGCATTCCGAACTAGTCACCCAGCCAGGCTCCATCTACGCCAACCTCTACGCGTCCTGGCTGGAACAAACGCGATAACCCTGGCTCCGCCGCGCGATCCGGGGCGAACTATCTCGCGTAGAACTCGACCACGAGCTGCTCGTCGCACTGCACTCGGATCTCCGAGCGCTCCGGGATCCGCAGCACGGTGGTGCGCAGCTCCTCGACGGCCGTGGAGAGGTAGGGCGCGGTCGGGCCGTCCAGGTTGGCGCCGGCCGCGGCGAGCTGGAACGGCGGCTTCTGCCGGCTGCGCTCGCGCACTTGGACGACCTGGCCGGGCTTGAGCCGGTAGGCCGGGCGGTCCACCTTCTTGCCGTCGACCGTGAAGTGGCCGTGCACGACGAGCTGACGGGCCTGATAGATGGTGCGGGCCAGGCCGGCGCGCATCACCGTGGCGTCGAGGCGGCGTTCCAGCAGGGAGACCATCGTCTCGCCGGTCTTGCCCTCGGCGCGGTGTGCGTCGTCGTACGCCTTGCGCATCTGGGATTCGCTGATGTTGTACTGGTGCCGCAGCCGCTGCTTCTCGAGGAGCCGGACCTGGTAGTCCGAGGCCTTGCGCCGGGACCGGCCGTGCACGCCGGGCGGGAAGGGCCGCTTCTCGAAGTACTTCACGCACTTCGGCGTCAGAGGGAGGCCGAGCGCCCGGGAGAGCTTGGCCTTGGGTCGGGAGTTGTTCATGAAATCTCCAAGTCGTCCTTGTTCTCGAGGCCGGGGTAACCCCGAGCCGACTTGGACGACCCAGGTGTTACGGTTAGCCTCACCTTACTAAGGCAAGCCTAACCGGTGCCCGGAGGTCGTTACCATGCAGCCCACCCATGCCGAGGTCGCGCGCACGCTCGCCGCAGGCCATCTGCCCAGCGTCGCGCACGTCGCCTGCCGTCCGGGACCGCTTCCCGTTCGGCACGTCACCAGCGCGAACGGCCAGGTGCTCCTGCTCTCGCCGCGCGACGGTGCTTTCACGGCCTCGCTCCGCCCGCAGGAGGGCAACGACGACACCGCGATGGTGCTCGACATCTCGGACGTACCGCCGATGGCCGGCTCCCCCGCACTCGGCCGGGTCTGGCTCTCGGGCTGGGCCAAAGCGCTCGAGGGCGACGAGGCCCGGGCCGCGGCGCTGGACTATGCCGAGGTCGACGCGTCGGGCGACTTGCTCGACGTCGGCGCGGGCCAGGTCCTGCACCGCATGGACGTCGCCGAGGTCCGCTACGAACGCAACGAGAAGCTGGTCGACGTCGACCTCGACGACTTCGCCGAGGCGACGCCCGACCCGCTCCGCCGGATCGAGTTCGACCTGATCGCCGACCTGCTCGACCACCACGAGGCCGAGATGAGCGCCTACGTGCGGCGGCAGCTCGGCAAGACGTTTCAGCCGGTGGTGGAGCCGCAGGTGGTGCGGATCGACCGGTACGGCTTCATGGTGCGCCTCGACGACAAGCTGGCCCGGCTCGCCTTCCCGCGCCCGGTGAGCGACCGTCAGGACCTGGCGCACCTGCTGCACCCGGTGCTCTGCCACCGCTGCGCGGACTAACCCGGCTGGAACACCTCGGGCATCGGCTCGGTCAGGAAGCGCTGGATGTTGGGACCGATCGCCGCGGCCAGCACCTCGGCGTCGGCGCTGGCCAGGGGCTCGATCCGCAGCACGTAACGGGCCACCATCGTGCCGGCGATCTGGGTGGCGACCAACGCCGTACGCATCGGGGCCTCGGACTTGTCCTCGATGATCTCGCCGACCGCGCGGCGCAGGATCTGGGTGACCACGAACTCGCGCAGCAGCCGCGCCGTCCACTCGTTGCTCAACGCCGAGCGGAAGACGGCCAGCGCGGCCGTGCCCGCGGGCGAGTCCCACACGCCCAGCGCCGTGCGCACCAGACGCTCCCCGGCCTGCTCGCGCGGACCTTCGAGCGCCTGGGGGATCAGCTCGCCCGGGTTGATCGGCGCGTTCATCACCGCCAGGAAAAGCTTCTCCTTGGTGCCGAAATAATGGTGCACGAGGGCCGGATCGACACCGGCGTCGCCCGCGATGCCCCGGATCGACGCCTTGTCGTACCCCTTCTCGGCGAAGCTCGACCGAGCGGCCTCCAGGATGGACGTACGCGTGTCCTGGTTGCCGGGACGCCGCCCGCTCCGCCGTGCCAATCGAGCTCCTAGGGTGTGCGCCGCCGCAGGGTCGCGGCCGCGAGGGTGAGGGCGATCACCGCCGCACCCCCGACGATCACGACGTCGCGCCACATCGTGGTGGTCGCCTCGGTGAAGCGTCCCACCTGCACGAGCGCCTCGACCGCGTAGGTCAGGGGCAGCGCGGCACTGATCGCCTGGAGCCAGCCGGCCATCTGCCCGCGCGGCACGAACAAACCGCACAGCAGGATCTGTGGCACCACGACCACCGGGAGAAACTGTACGGCCTGGAACTCGGTGCGGGCGAAGGCGCTGCAGAACAGGCCGAGGGCCATCCCGAGCACGGCGTCGACGACCGCGATGAGGACGACCAGCCCGGCGCTGCCGGTGGTGTCCAGAGCGAGCAGCCAGTACGCCGCGGCGGTCGCGACCGCCCCCTGAACGGCGGCCGCGAGACCGAACGCGAGCCCGTACCCGAAGAGCAGGTCGAGCTTGCCCAGCGGGGTGGTGAGCAGCCGTTCCAGGGTGCCGGTGGTGCGCTCGCGCAACATCGCGATGCTGGTCACCAGGAACATGATCACGAACGGGAAGATACCCAGCATGACCAGGGCGACCCGGTCGAAGGTGCCCCCCGACCCGTCGTACATGAAATAGAGCAGCGTGAGCAACAGCACCGGCACCGCGACGAGCAGCGCCACCGTCCGCCGGTCGTGCCGAAGCTGGCGCAGCACGCGCGTCGTGGTCGCCCAAGTGATCCGAACACTCATGCCGCGCCTCCGGGGGTGGACGCTCCTGGCCTTACGAGTGTCATGCCGCCGCCTCTTCCCGGTCGCGGATCAACCGCAGGAACGCCTCTTCGAGATCGTCGGTGCCCGCGGCCGTGCGGATCGCGGCGGGGGTGTCGTCGCCGATCAGCCGGCCCTCGCGGATCAGCAGCAGCCGGTCGCAGCGGCCGGCCTCGTCCATCACGTGGCTCGAGACCAGCAGCGTGGTGCCGCCGGCGGCCAGCTCGTGGAACCGCGCCCACAGGTCGGCGCGGAGCACCGGGTCCTGCCCGACGGTCGGCTCGTCGAGCACCAGCAGGCTGGGCACGCCGATCAGCGCGCAGGCCAGGGAGGCCCGGCTGCGTTGACCGCCCGAGAGGTTGCCGACGAGCTGGTCGCGCGCGTCGGCCAGGCCCACATCGGTGATCGCCTGGTCGGCGTCGGCGCTGCTCCGGCCGAGCAGGGCGGCGAAGTAGCGGGCGTTCTCGCGGACGGAAAGGTCGGCATAGACGCTCGGCGCCTGCGTGACATAGCCGACCTCGCGCCGCAGGGGGGCGCTGCCGGCCGGCTCGCCGAGCACCGTCACCGTGCCGGAGCGGACGATCTGCACGCCGACGATCGCCCTGATCAGGGTGGTCTTGCCGCTGCCGCTCGGGCCGAGCAGCCCGGTCACGCTGCCCGCCGGGATGTCGCAGGAGACGCCGTGCAGCACGCGTCTGCGGCCGCGCTCCACGACGAGGTCGCGGACCTCGATCGCGCTGTCCATCATGCCCTCCAAGAGGTCAACTCCGTCAGGAATTCAACCCTGCCAAGAATTCAACGAGCAATGAACTCAACGCTAGATGAATTCGCCCGCGCGGTCTATGCCAGGTTCTTCGGACATGAAAAAGCGCCCCCATCCCGTACGGGATGGGGGCGCCTCGCGGCATCTCAGAGCGAGAGAATTCGATCCAGGAACTCGCGGTAGCCGCGCATCGACATCCGCATGCTCTCGGTGTCCGGCGTGCCGTTGCCGCGCAGCGGGTCGAGCTCGTCGCGCTCGGCCAGCAGCGCCTCGGTCAGCTCGTTCACCGCGTCGGTGAGCAGGTCGTGCGCGCGGGTCAGGGCGGTCACCGGGTCGTCGACGAACTCGGCCTTCACCTCGTGCCAGGCGGCCCGGAAGTGGCGGGTGGCGTCGTCGTCCCAGAACGCGATGCTCCCCGCCGCGATGTCACCCGGACGCAGAGCCACCTCGTCGTGCGCCTCGTCGTCGGGCTCCTCCGGGGCGGCGCGGCGGCCACGGCGGGCCGGCTCGGCGTCCTCGAGGCTCGCCGAACGACGCGGCGAGAGCCCGCCCAGGTCGTCGTCGGGGGCGGGCTTCTGCGTCTCGGTTACGCCGAACCTGATGCTCCCCTGCCCCGGCTGGTCATCGCGCAGCGGGTCGTCGCCGAGCGGGTCAGTGCGGGGCGAGCCGTCCCGGCGCGGGTCGGTGCGCAGCGTGTCGTGTGGCGGCTGTGTTTGCTGCTGCGGCGGCTTGGCGACGGGCACCGGGATGCTCGTGGCGCTGCGGGGCGCGGGCACACCGGAGACGGGGCCGGCAGTCGGGTCGGGCAGCG
>DASRYP010000825.1:0-4511 GCA_035687165.1 Actinoplanes sp.
GGCCGGCCAGTGCGGCGAAGTGACCAGTGCGTGGCAGTGGTCGTGGCGGCGGTCGTCGCTGCGCCCGCCGCGCCGCGACCATCTCGCCACGGCGTGGGCGCGGGATCGGCCGATTGGCGCCGTCCTGCATGGACCCTGCCGTGGCGAGGGCGCCATTAACTCAAAGTAGCGGTTCATGTCGACTAAGCGATATTCCCTTGTGCAGGTAGGACAGGATCGCCTGGTTTGCCTCCCAGCCGTCGGGGAATTTGACCGGGACGTTGAGGTGGACGGGCTCGGTCGACGGGTGCGCGTCGAGCAGCTCGGCGATGCCCTCCCGGGCCACCACGACGCAGGCGTGCCGGTGTCGCGAGGTCAGGACGCAGAGGCGGCCGGACTCGAGGTGGAAGGCGGTCGCGTCCTGCCGGCCCGACAGGGGATGCAGCACGATCGTCAAGTCGTACTCCCGGCCCTGGAGTCTGTTGGCGGTGTCGACCGTGACGCCTTTGGCCTCGGGCGGGAGGAAGGATCGGATGACCGCGGCCTGGTCGCGGTGGGCGGCGCCGATGGCGATGCGATCGGCGGTCAGCGGGCCGACGCCCGACTCGGAGGAGGTCACGGCCTCGCGGGCCAGCGCGCGGGTGGCGAGCGCGGCGCAGGCGGAAGCGGCCTCGGCGTCGGTGCGGATCGTGAAGCGGGCCGGCAGCTCATGAAGACCCCAGCCGGTCGCGGCGGCCTCGTCGAGCACGTCGTCGAGCGGGCCGGTCGCTCGCGACCCGAATCGCAGCTCACGGTCGCCCGGGCCGGTGCCCGAGCGGAAACCGGTGAAGGGATAGAAAGCCTCGGCGACGACCGGGGCCGCCGTGTGCGGCAGGCGCCACGAGACGGGCAGACGATGGACGGGCAGATCGGGGTTGTGCCGCAGCAGGACGGCGACGGCGCTCTGCATCGGATCCCACGACAGACCAGTCCAGCGCTCGACGTCGACGGTCGAGAACGGGTCGAGCTGGCCCGGGTCGCCGACGAAGAGCGCACGCTCGAACCGCGGCGCCACGCGCAGCAACGCGTCGGACCGCATCTGATAAGCCTCGTCGACGATCGCCCAGGGCCAGGAGCCCTCGGTCACCGTGGCCCATTTCGCGGCCGTGCCGATGGTGACCGCCGGCGAGCCCAGATCGGCGACCTTGGGAGCGACGAGGCAGCGCGGATGGTCGCGGACGCGGTCGCTCGGCTCGTAGTCGACCGCGGAGAGCCGACCCACGCCGACCTCGGGCGAGCGGACCCCGAGCCGCGCGATGAGGTCGTCGACCTGCTCGTTGGTCTGAGCCACGATCATCAACGGCGCACCGGTAGCGGCAAGCTCGCCGGCGGCCCGCACGACCAGCGTCGACTTGCCCGCGCCGGGCGGCGAATCGACCACCACGCCCCGATGATCACCCTCGCGCAGATCTCGCAAAACGGCGTCGACGACGAGCCCCGCCTCGGCGGCCGGGCTGAGCAGCTGTTCCGAGTTCACCGGGGCACCGTAGCGCGGGCGGCCGACAGTTCTCGCTGATCACTGTGGGGTTCGGCGAGTTATCCACAGGCCCGGCGAGCTTTGCCGAGCGGACTACGGTGAGTGCCGATATCGATACGGCGGAGGTGTTTCATCCATATTCGACGGTCGAAGCCTCGACGACGCGGAACGGATGATCCAGGACTGGCAAGCGGGCATCGAGGCCCAGGCGGCGCAGGCTCGCGAGCTGTCGTCCCGCCTGGCCGCCTTGGCAGTGACCGTCCGCAGCGGCGACGAGTTCGTCGAGGTCACGGTCGGTTCGTCGGGCGACGTCATCCGGCTCGAGCTGGCCGAGGGCATCCGGGGGCAGTGCGGCACCGGCCGGGCGCAATGCGGCACAGGCCGGGCGGGCAGTGCGGCTGATCCCCGACGTACGGAAAATTGTGTGTGCTGGTTCCCGTGCTGCTCGGCGCTTTGCGCGATTATCGGTTCGCGGGGTCTTGATCGCTGGGTGGACGGGACTTCGGCGGCCGTTGGTGGGTTGCGTGAATGCGTTAATCGGCGGCGACCGCATTTGGCCGTGGCTGCTTGATTCGGCGAACAAGCAATAGCTGAATCGGGTCGCTGAGTGTTGCGCGGGGTGTTGCCCTCGTCACCTATCGCCGAGGGCGGGCCGTATCGCTTGTGGCGGCCGGCCGCTTCCGCTGCGTCACGAAGTCAAGATCAATCTTGTGTGGACCGCGGGGCGGGACGATCGATTCGTGGCATGGTGTGCGTCGCTGTCGGGCAAAACGGATCTATTGCGCGTATCGGCTTTGTGAATCCTGGCACTGACGGAAATCTGACAACGGTGTGGTCGCGGATCGACTAGCGCCCGCATGGTGCATGTTCACGGCCCCGGCGCGGCGGCTCCGGCGAGCGGCTTTTGATCTTTCAGATGGAAGGTCACGTACGTCACGATGCGGGGCTGTGGTGCGGGAGTCGCAGGTGATGGCACTGTGGATAGTCACGGCGAGTGGATGTTTGCTTGACGGTCATCACCTCGAAATAACTGAGTGATTTACTGGTTCCACGGGGTGAAATGCGAAGGCTGACATGCAACTTGCATGCGCGGTTCGCCGTGCAAGTTGCATGTTTCGCAAGGACCTGAGCTGCTGCTCCATCGTCGTGGCTGGCTTTTGATCGTTTCGCTGGATTTCATTCACGGGCGTTTTGGGATCTAGGAAAGTGGACCCTTCCAGTCGATCACCGGAAGTGAAACTCTTCTAGCCAGCAGTAATGCCAGTGACACGGACGGTGGTGGTAACGAATGCGTCCAGACGTTCTGGTCGGTCCGAGCGAGTGGGTGGTCGAACAGTTCGGCGACAAGGTGGCCGGCGAGCTGTGGACCCGGGTGCCCGAGGCACTGAGCACCGCGATCGAACGTGAGATTCACGCCCACCCCGCGATGACGCAGACCGTGGAACGAGTGATCGCGAATCCGCGATGGCCGCTTCCGTACGAGGAACTCGTGCTCTTCCTGGGCACGCTTCCCGGTGCTGAGATCATCAGTGTGCCGAAATCGATCTACCAATTGGTCGTGATCAACGGCCATGTGGTGGTGCCGTGGTGCTACGGGCAATCCGCCCACGATTCCATGCGGGACGCGCCGGTCGGCCGGTCGTTCGGTCGTCTCACCCGGGAGCTGCTGCGCAGGTTCGGCCCTCCTTGGCGCCGGTCGCAGGCCGAGACACCGCTACCGCTCGACGCTGTCGACGAGCGTGAAGTCGCTAAGATCTGCGCCGCCATCACCCAGATCGACTCGAAGCCCGAGGTGGTCATCGCCGGCTTCGCGGGAGCGCCCAACCTGGGTCTGCTCCGCGCGTGCCTCGGCGAGATCAAGTCGACCGACAACGGCTCCCTCAACTGGAGCCACATCGCCGACCTGCCGCTGCCCCCGCCCGTCATCCCACGTCCGCGCCGCATGCAGTTCCCCTGACCGAGCCAGACATCAGACGCGCACCTTCCAGCAGTACGGAGGTGCGCGTCGTGCTGTGCGGAGATCGCCGTCGCGCCGGTGCGTCGGCGGTGGTGGCGCGGGGAGGGCGTGGTGCCTTGCCGACAGGGGAGGCGTCGGGAACTCGGTGCCGAACGGTGGTCAACCACGTCATGGCGTGGCGTTCAAGACGCGTACGTCACTGTTTACCTGCGAGATTCGCGGGAAACTCCGCGAGCATGGATCGAGGGAGCAGCAAGCACAACCCGCGGCTTGACGACAAGATGGCCTACGAAGTGCGCGGCATCGTTCAAGGCGTGACCGGTGCCCGCGTCGAGGAGAGCCGCGAAGCCGAGCCATCGGGCGAAGATCAACCGGAAGTCACCGAGATCCTCGACGACTTCGAAGTTCACAACCTCAGCAGGTTCGGGACATACATCGGGCTGTCGGCGTTGCCCGGCGATCGAGCGAAGCTTCGGCACAGCGCGGAGAACCTGGACGCCCCGGACGACGTGCTGGCCGACATCGACAGCCTGCCCGCCGACAAGCAATACCAGACGGTGGCCGAGATCTGGCACGCGCTCGGCCGCTGACCGGCGTGTTGGAGTACAGGGCCGCACTGGGTAGGGGCGCACGTTCGCTCGGGTCGACCGGTTCTTCCCGGCCACCCGGATGTGCTACTGCGGCCGGGTCAACGACAGGATGGCGTTGAACATCCGAGCGTGGGACCCCGACCTGGAGCGCGTAGCCGGGGGAGGGTCAGCTGGTCGGGGGCGCGGGCAGCAGATAGGCGGTGGAGAACGGCTCGTGGCGGGCTCGCATGTCGGCGTAGGCGGTCAGCAGCAGGGGGCTGATGACGACGCCGGTGGCGACCGAGAAGACAGCGGACAGGACAGCGCTGCTGACGCTGAAGGCGGTGGTCGCGTCACCGAGGGGAGAGAGGGCCGCGCTGCCGACGAACTCGGCCACGGTGAAGGCGAGGTTGAGCCCGAAGACGGTGGCTATGCGGCCGACCGAGGCGCCCAGGTTGGCGTGGAAGAGCTGGAAGGCGCGGCCGATGCC
>DASRYP010000826.1:0-20692 GCA_035687165.1 Actinoplanes sp.
TGCATGGCGTACGCGATGCCGGACGGCACCCGCAGGTTGTCCTCGAGCACGCACCAGACGCCGTCCTCGTCCCGCACCAGGTCGACGCCGGCCACCTGGGCCCGGACGCCCTCGTGGCTGACCAGGGCACCGCTCGGACGCAGCTCCGGCGACCCGTCGATCACCCACTCGGGGATGATGCCATCACGCACCGCGTTCCGGTCGCCGTACACGTCCTGGATGAAGAGGTCGAGCGCCCGTACCCGCTGCACCAGCCCGACCCGCAGAGCGGACCAGTCCGTGGCCGGCACGATGCGCGGCACCAGATCGAACGGGAAGAGCCGGGTGGCCGCCTCGCCGGCCACGCTGAACGTGATGCCCCGCGCCCGTTGCTCGTCGTCCCGCGCGTCCTCGCGCCGGCGCAGGCCACCCGACCCCAGGGCGGCCAGGACGTTCACCATTCCCGCGTACGCCGGAGCCACCGCACCGTCCGGGAAGGCCTCGTCGCCGGTGCGGGAGTAAGGGAACAACCCCGCCGGGACCGTCTGGCCCTCGGGTCCGATGCCGGTCGCGCCACCCCGCGTGTCAGCCACCAGCAGGTCGACCACGTCGGAGATCCGGCCACGGCGGGCCAAGGCGCGGCGCTGGCGGGCGGCCGAGCTGCCCCGGCTGAGCGCCCGTACGGACAGATCGAAGACCTGCTCCCAGTCGCCCAACTCCTCGAGCTGCGGGCGTAGGTCACCGACGAGTCGCTCGACGGCGACCGCGGCCGGGACCGGGCGGGGCGAATGCGGCAGGTCGAGCAGGTCACCCTCCAGGCCCGAGCGGGCCGCCCGCCACATCGCGGCGCGGTGCAGCGGCGGTTGGGTCCGCACGAAGGGGCGACCGGCCCGGTAGTCCTGCTGCGCGCGCAGCACCAGGCCCCGGAACAGGCCGGCGAGCAGCACGACCGTGTCGACGTCGGGGCTGGAGTCGGTGACGCGCAGCTCGACGGTGGGCACGTGGGTCGACGGGCGTACGTCGAAATAGACCATCTTGGGGTCGGTGATGGTGCCCGAGGCAATCAGGTCGGCGACCAGCGCGTCGTGCTCGGCGGCGGAGTTCAGCACGCCCGGGTCGCCGGCGGTCGGCCACCGCAGCCAGACCAGCGACCGCACGCTGGCATAACCCGAGTCCTCCCCCATCCAGTACGGCGAGCTGGTGCTCAGCGCGAGCAGCGTGGGCAGCGCTCCCGTTATCCGTTGCGTGACGGCGACCGCCTCGTCCCGGTCGGGGACGCCGACGTGCACCTGGGCGCCACAGATCAACTGCTCGCGGGCCAGCATCTGGTAGTCGTCCAGCATCCGCCGGTACCGCGACGTCGGCGTTACGGGGAGTGACTCCAGGTCGACCAGCGGGACCGTGCCCGAGGCGACCAGGCCGAGCCCGAGCGACTCGGCGACCCCGATCGCGGTCCGGCGCCGGTCGACGATGCCGTCGCGCAGACCGTCCAGGGTCGTGGCGACCGGAGTGTTCGTCTCGACCACCGAGCGGTGCAGCTCGGCCGAGAAGTCGGCCGGATCGAGCTGGTCGAGAACCTCCTGGGCGCGGGGCACCAGCTCCCGGGTCACCAGGTCGACGACGTGCAACTCCTCCTCGGCACCCAGGGTGAGGCCGTGCCCCGCCGTGGTGTCGCCCGACGTGACACTCAGAGACTCCGTCATATGACCCGCCTATTTCCTAGTCCAACTCTGCCTAGCCAGACTTTGTCCGGAGCCTTGCCATCGCATGTGCCGAACATGTTCCGTGCCCGTTTCGCCCCGGCGCCATGCATAAGTGTGGTGTCCTGTCGGGTCGTGGACCGGTCCGGTGCCCACACCCTGTAACCTCGGGCCCGTTCGGACGGTCGGTCGTTCCCGGAGGGTTCCTCATGAGCAGTGTGGTTGTTGTCACCGGTTCCGCCGGCCTGATCGGTTCCGAGTCGGTGCGGCACTTCGCCGCTCTCGGCATGGATGTCGTCGGCATCGACAACGACATGCGCAGCTACTTCTTCGGGCAGGACGGCTCCACCCGGTGGAACCTGGACCGCCTGACGAAGGAGGTCGGCTCGCGGTACACCCACCACGACATCGACATTCGCGACCGGGACGGGCTGGCCGCGCTGTTCGGCAAGTATGGCAGCAGCATCGGCCTGGTCATCCACGCCGCCGCGCAGCCCTCGCACGACTGGGCGGCCAAGGAGCCGTTCACCGACTTCGACGTCAACGCGGTCGGCACGCTGAACATGCTCGAGTCCGCGCGGCAACACAGCCCCTCGGCACCGTTCATCTTCACGTCGACCAACAAGGTTTACGGCGACACCCCCAACCGCCTTCCGCTGATCGAGCAGGAGACGCGGTACGAGCTGCCCGCGGACCACAAATGGTACGACGGCATCGACGAGGAGATGTCGATCGACCAGACCATGCACTCGGTCTTCGGCGTGTCCAAGGTCGCCGCCGACGTGCTGGTCCAGGAGTACGGCCGCTACTTCGACCTGCCCACGGCGGTCTTCCGCGGCGGCACGCTGACCGGGCCGGGTCATTCGGCGGCCGAGCTGCACGGCTTCCTGGCCTACGTGATGCGCTGCGTGATGGAGCAGCGGCTCTACCACATTTACGGCTACAAGGGAAAAATGGTCCGCGACGCGATCCACTCGCACGACCTGGTCTCCGCGTTCGAGGCCTTCCACCGCGCTCCCCGGGTCGCCGAGGTCTACAACATGGGCGGCGGCCGCTTCTCCAACTGCAGCCACATCGAGGCGTTCAGGATCGCCGAGCAGATCACCGGCCTCGAGGCGCGCACCGACTACGTCGACGCGAACCGGGTCGGCGACCACCAGTGGTGGATCAGCAGCACCGCCCGGTTCGAGGAGCACTACCCCGACTGGAAGATCACGTACGACGTGCCGGCCATCCTGCGCGAGATGTACGAGGCGAACCAGGACATCTGGAAGGCCTGAGCTCGCCGTTCAGCAACTGGTCAATCACGCCCCAACGCCGCCCGCCGATCCGTACTCCGGATCCAGGCGGTTCCCCCCCGTAGCGCCTGCGCCGAGCCCGGAACGCCACCGAACTGCCGTTGCCGCTGTACTCGCTCGGCCCAGCGTGGTCGGGCAGCGTCAGCGACGCATCGCACGACCCTGCCGTCCGCGGGCGGCCTTTGTCCGCGGGCCCACAGCCGCACCGGCCGTGGACCCGGGATCCGCTATCAGTTGTGGGACTGCTTGTACGTCACTTGGTAGTAAGGCAGTGTCGTCATGAGCAGGAAAATGAGCGTGTGTGCCGCGTTATAGGCGAGGAACGGCGCGGAACGGCTGTACTGGGTCGCGGACTCCTGCACCCAACTGACGACCGGCTCGCCGCGGGAATCGGTTTCGGCGAGCCAGGCACGGTTGTCGGTTCCGAGCACGGCGAGCTGCATGGAGCCGCTCGCGAGCGCGGCGATAACCGGCTGGCCCTGGATGTTGCCCCCGAGGTCACGCCATCCGCTCCAGGTACCGCTGCCGTATTCTTGCCACGTGAGATAAACGCGGCCGTCCAGGCCACGGTGTGTCACATAGATACGCTGGTGTGCGGAGTTAAATGTGATACCGGGGGAATCGAGGGTTTGGGTCCCGGCATCGCCGACGATCTGCGGGTTGCTCCAGGCGCCGTTGACGTTGAGGCCATCCGGCTTTCGTGTTTCATCACACATTCATGAACACCGGATGGCCTCGTTCATGCCCGAAACCCCCGAACTAACCCACGACAGCGCAAACCACCCGTTGGATGACGGCTTCCACCAACCACCACCCCGTCTCCTGCTACCGCCATCCCCACCGAACCACCCCGGTCACCGACGGTAGCGACGACCCCAAGCTCCAGCGCGCCCACCTACTACGTTTCGCCATCACACACAGTCATAGATCTCGAAGTGCGGTAGTCCTAGTAGGGCCTCATTCCAGTCTTCAGGGGGGAAAGGCCGCCGTCCCGGTGGCGGTACGGCGGACCAGTCGTAGCGTGCGGGTGTAGCTGATCCGGTCGGGATCCAGGTCGGGGGCCTCCGCCGCCCGGGCGATCAGCACGGCCAGGGCATAGTGCACGCTCAGCCAGGCCCAGATCTCCTGACGGACCAGATCCGGCAGCCGGGAGCGCAGCACCCGGCCCGGCCCCCGTAGATGGGTCTTGACCTGGTCGTTCGCGGTTTCCTGTTCCCAGCGATCATGGTAGGCGGCAGCCAGTTCATCAGCCCGCGCGTCAGCCGGGTCGACCATCGTGGACAACAAGACGATCAACTCGCCGGTGCCGTTACCGGCCCGGTCCGGCACGTCGTACTCGACCACCCGGACCAGATGCGCCTGCTCGGGATCCAACTGTTCGCCGGCGCGGGCCACCTCGATGATCTTCTCCCGGTGCCCGCCACGCACCTTCGCATCGATCACGACCGACAGGAAGGTGCCGTCGGCGAGGACCTCGACCACCGGCAGCCGCAGCTGTGTCGGTGCCCGCCACAACAGCGCAGCCCCGGTCCGCACCGCCGCCGACCAGGCGTCGAACGAGTAGAAGTTACGGTCCGCGGTCAACAACTCCTCCGGGCGCAGCCGCGGATACAACCGGCCCGCAAGGCTCTTCTCACCCACCGACCAGGCATCCACCTCCGCAGCCAGAAACGCATGCGTGCCGCACTCCGCCAGCGCCACCACCCGCGCCTTCGGAAACGCCGACCGGTTCTCCCCAGAGCCCGAATACCCGAACTCGGCCACGTTGTCCGGCGTGTCCGGCAGATCCACATCGAACCCGTCGATCGCCAGCAACCGCCACCGCCGCAGCCACGCCCCCGCGTCCTCATCGTCGCCACCGCCTGCGCCACCCCGGTGAACACATCCGCCATCACCGCCGGACCCACCCGCTTACGGGCCTGACTGATCCCCGACGAGGTCGGCACCTTCCACGACGCGTTCCAACATCCGAACCGCGACAACGACCCCGTCACCTTCGTCGCGACCTCGGTGTAATCGTCATCCGGGAACAGACACAACCCCATCGTCAGATACGCCACCACATGCGCCGGCAACTTCGAGTCCGACCGCTTCGCACCGACCCCATGCGCGGCTACCGCCACATCGATCACATCCCGCGGGATCGCGGAGACCAGCACACCCACCGACACCTGATCCGGCGTCACCGTCACATCCGAGGCCATAGCCCGCGATCACAGCACTACCAGCCCACGCCGTCACGCCCCCACCCCACACCCACCACAAAGACCCAGCTCAACAACATGATCAACTTAAGCTACGTGGCATTGCGCCACGGTTGCGCGAGGTGGAGCGGCCGAGTGCCCGGCAGCAAGCGCCCCACTGAATCCGCACAGTCCGCACAGTCCGCACAGTCCGGACCGTCAGGAAGCCGTTCGGCCGACGAAGCACTGATTATCGGAATTCGGGGACCGATGCCTGAAACACTCATTTCCGATGCCTATCTCTGGTAAGACCGGATTCGGCGTGCTCGGAGCGATTCCAGCGCGAAGAGCGCCCGGTCGGTCGCACAGTGAAGGAATGAGATGAACGATTCTCGGCAACGGGACGCCCGACCGGCCGCGGTGGCCCTGTCCATGCTGTTCGCCCTGGTCGGGACGTCGGTGGGCGCGGTTCCGGTAGCCGCCGCGGCCAAGAACACGATTCCGGGTGTCGGCACCTATCTGGTCGGCAAGGACTTCGAGGCCGGCGTGTACCGGTCGATCGGCAACAGTTCGTGCTACTGGCAGCGGGCGACCGACGCGAGCGGCTCGACGGGCAGCATCATCGCCAACGACATCGGCCACGGCCAGCGGCTCGTCTACGTCCGCCCCACCGACAAGGTGTTCAAGACCAGCAACTGCCGCCCGTGGGCGCGGGTGACCGGCGCCGCGATGAACGTCAAGTCCCGGAAGGCCACGATCCCCGGCAACGGCGCCCACTTCGTCGGCTCGGACTTCCGGCCGGGCACCTATCGTTCGGTGGGCAACAAGGAGTACTGCTACTGGGAGCGTTCGCGCTCCGCGGACGGCGCCTCCAGCAACATCATCGCCAACGAGATCTCCCAGGGTCAGCTGATCGTGACGATCACTGCCGGCGGCATCTTCAAGAGCAGCGGCTGCACCACCTGGACCCGCCTCAGCTGAAGTCCTGGATACCGGGCTGGAGGACCCGAGCGGTGGCCAGGACGTCGGCGAAGCGGGTCGGATCCAGGTCGAGGCCGCCGGGGATCCAGGAGACGCCGGTCTCGGTCATGGCGGTCAGGACGTCGTTCGGGGTGAGGCCGGCGGCCTGCAACGCTCGTACCTCCCGGGGGTTGATGGCCGGCGGGAGTGGGCCGTTACCCAGGTCGGTGCCGTAGCGGACGCGGCCGCCGGCCGTCACGAAGGCGCGCAGGTTGGTGATGGCGGTTTCCCGTGCGGGGGTCGGAGTGCCCCAGCCGTGGATGTCGAGCGTGCTGATCCAGCTCAGCTGCGCGGCGCAGGCTCGGATCAGGCCCGGGTCCAAGGACTCGGTCCACGGGGTGTGCGCGAGCCAGTCGGCGCCGGCGTCGAGGGCGGCGGCGACCGTGCCGGGGCCTTCGGCGTGGACGACGACCGGTAGCCCGGTCTCGTGGGCGACGGTGACCACGGCGGCCAGGATCCGCGGGGAGAGCAGCGGGCCGCCGGCGTGGGCGGTGACCTTGACCAGGGTCGCGCCGCAGCCGAGCACCTCGCCGACCGCGGCGGCTGCGTCGTCGAAGGAGTGGATCTCGCGCCAGCTTCCGCGCGGGGCCCAGGCCCGGTCGCTCGGGTATCCGCCCGGCGGGATGAGGAACGGGCCGGCGTAGCGAATGCGGGGGAGACCGGGGACGGCTGTCAGTGCCGCGATCCGCTCGGGTGGGGAACCCAGGTCCCAGACCCCGGCGATGCCACCAGCGCGCACGGTGGCGAGGTCGACCAGTTCGGAGTGGACGTGCGCGTCGACCAACCCGGGCAACAGCGTCCCGGGCAGACGCCGACCGCTCGCCGAATCCGGAATGTCGGACATTGGAACCAGGGTGACGCTACCGCCATCCGCGACTCGCAGAGCCACACCTGACCCGCCGATCAGGCCGGGCGCGCGACCCGGGCCGGACTGCAAAGCCGGAGCCGCGGATGCGGTTGTGGGAAAGTGTCCGGCCCACCAGATGGAGTCGGCCAGCAGGTATTCCGTCACAGAAGGTCGCGCACGAGGGACAGACCGGTGTGGACCTCGGTGAAGCTGGTGCTCAACGGCGCCGGCCCGATGCGCAGCCCGTCCGGCCGGCGGTAGTCGGGGATCACGCCGCCGTCCCACAGCTTGTCGAGCAGCGCCTCGAATCCCGGCTTCCGCAGCGTCACATGCCCACCCCGAAGCGCGGCCGAGCGCGGACTCACCACCTCGACCCCCTTCGGCGTCAGCCACTCGTCGGCCAGTTCCAGTGCGTACGACGTCAGCAGCACCGACTTCTCCCGCACCGCCGCGATCCCGGCCGACGCCAGCATGTCCAGGTTCGCGTGCAGCGGCACCATCGACAGGATCGGCGGCGTCCCGCTCAGCAACGCGCGCACCCCGGCGGCTGGTTCGTACCCCAGTCCCATCTCGAACGACGCCCGATGTCCCATCCACCCGTGGATCGGCTGGCGCAGCTCGTCCTGCAGACCTTCCCGGAGGTACGCGAACGCCGGCGCACCCGGTCCGCCGTTCAGATACTTGTAGCTGCAGCCCACCGCCAGGTCCACGCCCCACGCGTCCAGCGCGATCGGCACCGATCCCACCGAGTGGCAGAGGTCCCACATCGTCAGGGCGCCGGCCTCGTGCGCGATCCGGTTGATCTCCGCGACGTCGGAGTCGATCACGTCGGCGACCTGCGCGGGGTGAATGCCCGAGGAGGGGTCCGTCGAGATCCACACGAGTTCGAGCCCACGCTCGGCCGCGATGCCCTCCACCACGTACCGGTCGGTCGGGAAGTTGTCCGTGTCGAGCAGGATCTTGCGTCGTCCGGGGCGGGCGTCGACCGCGGCCCGCGCCAGCTTGTAGATCAGCACCGTCGTGGAGTCGGCCACCACCACCTGCCCGGCGGCCGCGCCCAGGGCGATCGAGCCCAGCCGGTCGCCCAGCGTCAGCGGCCACTCGAGCCACCCGTCGGTCCAGCCTCGGATCAGCCGGCCGGCCCACTGCCGCTCGATGAAGTCGGACATCAGCGCGGCGGTGGCTTTCAAGGGCCGGCCGAGCGAGTTGCCGTCCAGGTAGGCGATGACGTCGTGGCCCGCGGGGGTGAGGAACTGGTCCCGGTACGCGGCGAGCGGGTCGGCCGCGTCGAGGGCGGCGGCGCTGTCCAGGAGCTCAGCGGTCAACGCGGGGCTCCGATCTCGGTGCGAACGGCGTACAGCTCGGGGAAGAACGTCAGGTCGAGGGCCGCGCGCAGGAAGTCGACCCCGCTGGAGCCACCCGTACCGCGCTTGAAGCCGATTGTCCGTTCCACCGTCTTGAGGTGACGGAACCGCCAGAGTTGGAAGTTCTCCTCGATGTCGACGAGTTCTTCGCAGGCCTCGTACGCCTCCCAGTGCTTCTCGGTGTCGCTGTAGATGCCCACGAAGACCGGCACCAGGTCGTCGTTGAACTTGTAGGGCAGCGTCACGTCGCGGTGCAGCAGCTCGGCCGGCACGTCGTGGCCGTGGCGGTACAGGTAGCGCAGGAACTCGTCGTACACGCTGGGCGCCTCGAGCGCCTCGACCAGCATCTTGCGGGCCGTCGCGTCGTCGTCGAAGAGCTTCAGCATCCGCTTGTCCTTGTTGCCGAGCATGAACTCGACCGCGCGGTACTGGTACGACTGGAAGCCCGACGACGTGCCGAGGAAGCTGCGGAACTCCGCGTACTCGCTCGGGGTGAGGGTGGCCAGCACCGACCACTGCTCGGTGAGCGTGCGCTGGATGTGTTTGACCCGGGCCAGGCCCTTGAGCGCCGGTCGCAGATCGTCCTTGGCGAGTCGGCGGGTGACCTCGCGCAGCTCGTGGAGCACCAGCTTGAGCCAGAGCTCGGAGGTCTGGTGCTGCAGGATGAAGAGCAGCTCGTCGTGGTGCTCGGGCGCGCTGACGGGGTGCTGCGCGGTGAGCAGCTCGTCGAGGTGCAGATAGCGGCCGTACGAGAGGTTGACCTTGAAATCGCGGACGACGGAGTCCTCGATCGGCCGTTCGTCGGGGTACACGGGATCCCTCCTCGGGTTATCACCTGAAGAGAATCACACCTGATCAGATGTTGGCGAGCGACCCATCGGTAAGGATCGGCCCCCAGTACGCCCACTGACCGTCGTGCCGGACGAAACGGCTGCGCTCGACCATGTCGCCGGCCTTGCCGTGATCGCGGTAGTGGGCCCGGAACTCGACCACGCCCTCGGCGTCGAACAGGCCGCCGCCGCTCGCCTCGAGGATGTCGAGACCCACCCAGCGCAGGCGCGAGTCGGGTTCGATCCGGGCCGGCCGGGTCTTGGGGTGCCAGGAACTCAGCACGTACGCGTCGTCGTCGAGCGCGAAAGCCGAGTAGCGCGACCGCATCAGCGCCTCGGCGGTGGCCGGCGGCGCACCCTGGTGCACCGGTCCGCAGCATTCCTCATAAGGCAGCCCACGCCCGCAGGGACAGTGTTTGGTCTTCTGCGCCATGCGACCCATCTTCTCAGCCGGCCTGCTGCTCGACCACGATGCCACTGATCACTTTTTGACAGCGGTCGAGCTCGTCGATCAGCGCCCGCATCTCCTCGATGGCGCCGACCGCGTTCTGGGTGCCGGTACGGATGCCGCCCACCTGGTTGCCGATCTCCTTGGTGGCGGTGGCCGTCTCGTTCGCCAGGTCCTTGACCTCGCTCGCCACCACGGCGAAGCCGAGGCCCGCGTCCCCGGCCCGGGCGGCCTCGATCGTCGCGTTGAGCGCGAGCAGGTTGGTCTGCTTGGCGATGGTCGCGATGAGCTGAACGACCTTGCCGATCTCGGTGCTGCTGGCCTCGAGCCGCTGGATGACCGAGACGGCGGTCTGGGCCGCGTGCACCGCGGCGACAGTGGCGGTGGCCATGTCGGTGCTGACGTCGGCGAGCCGCTGTACCGACGTTCCCTGATCCCAATCGGTCATTCGCTGCAGCTCCCTTCGGGTATCGCACTCAAGATCCCACCAGATGCGGCCGCTTTCAGCCGAACGCCCGAACAGGGCTGTGCTCCTGGTTCTCGTGGGGCGCCGCTATGGAAACGTGGTGAAAGTCGATTCTTAGCAGAGAGCGACCACTGAATCGCTTCACCGGCCTTCGCGGGATACAACGCGCAACATCTTGGTAACACGACGGTCCGCGGCGGCAACGGAGACTGCAAGACCGAACGCACGCAGCCGCGTATTCTGAAAGCAGCAGTTCGAAATTTGCAGTGTTCTGACGTAGGCTGTCCCGGTGACCAAACGTCTGGCCGAGGTGGCCAAGAAGGCGGGCGTCAGCGAGGCGACCGTCAGTCGGGTGCTCAACGGGCGCAACGGCGTGAGCGAGGCTACCCGGGCCTCGGTGCTGACCGCGCTCGATGTCCTGGGCTACGAGCGCCCCACCAAGCTGCGCGGCGAGCGAGGCCGGCTGGTCGGCCTGGTCCTCCCCGAGCTGCAGAATCCGATCTTTCCCGCGCTGGCCGAGGTGGTCACCGCCTCGCTGGCCCAGCGCGGTTTCACCCCCGCGCTCTGTGCCCGCACGATCGGCGGTGTCCCCGAGCGCGACTACATCGAGATGCTGCTCGACCATCAGGTCTCCGGGGTGGTCTTCGCCGGTGGCTCCTACGCGCTGGCCGAGGCCGAGCACGGGCATTACCGCGCGCTGACCGACCGCCGGATGCCGGTCGTCATGGTCAACGCCGGCGTCGGCGACCTGGGCTTCCCGCACATCTCGACCGACGACGCCGTCGCTGTCGAGCAGGCCTACGGGCATCTCAAATCGCTCGGGCACGAGCGGGTCGGCATGGTGATGGGCCCCGAGGACCACATGCCCTCGCGGCGCAAGCTCGCCGCCCTCGAACGCATCGCCGGTCCGCCCGGCGAGCTCTGGTTCATCGAGCGCACGAGCTTCTCGATGGAGAGCGCGCGGCTGGCCGCGGCCAAGCTGATCGACCGCGGCGTGACCGGCATGATCTGCGCCTCCGACGTGCTCGCGCTCGGCTCGATCCGGGCCGCGCGCCGGCTCGGCCTCGACGTGCCGGGGGACATCTCCGTGGTCGGCTTCGATGACTCGGCGCTGATGACCTGCACCGATCCGCCGTTGACGACCGTGCGGCAGCCCATCGAGATGATGGGCCAGGCCGCCGTCGACCTGCTCGTCAACCAGATCGAGGGCAGCGGCGTCGAGCCTGACGAACTTCTCTTCGAGCCCGAGCTGGTGGTGCGCGGCTCGACCGCCCCCGCGCGTAAGCGGGACTGACCAGGCACTTTCTGTATCGAAGGGCGGGCCGCCGGCCCGCCCTTCGTCGTCTCCGCGCTTCAGGCGGACAGTCGCGTTTTTTCTTTCGCCAGTCGGCTTCTTGCGTAGGCCCGCGTGACTTTGTAATGTCACCTCCACGAAACATGTGGCGAGACCCACGTCACACGGTCTGCCTCATGACAAGGATGCATCTCAGTGAAGGCCATGAATACACCCGTTCCCGAAGGGATGGACAAATGTCCGTACCGCAGTACCGGAAGGCAGCGGCGTTCGCGCTCGTGGCCGGCCTGGGGCTGAGCCTTACGGCGTGCTCCACGAAGAGCGACGACGGTGGAAAGAGCGCCGCGGGCAAGGTGACCATCACGGTCGACTGCCAGCCGGTCGGCGCGCAGAAGGAGCTGCTGGCGAACTGGAACGCGGACGTGTCGGAGTTCCAGAAGCAGAACCCCGACATCACGATCAAGAGCGTCAGCGTCGGCGAGCAGTGCAACAACCCGCCGGACTTCACCGCCCGGTTGGCCGGCGGCACCATGACCGACGTCTTCTACGGCTACATGACCGACCTGCAGCAGGTGCTCGACTCCGGTCAGGCGATGGACATCGCGCAGTACGCCACCAAGGAGAACATCTCCACCTGGGACAGCGTCGACCCGGCGCTCAAGGACGTCTTCACCGAGGACGGCAAGCTCTACGCCGTGCCGGTGAAGAACTACTCGATGGGCCTGGTCTACAACAAGACCCTCTTCAAGAAGGCGGGCCTCGACCCGGCCGCCCCGCCGAAGACCTGGACCGAGGTCCGGGCCGCGGCCAAGAAGATCTCCGCGCTCGGCGGCGGCGTCGCGGGCTACTCGGAGTACAGCGCCGGCAACACCGGTGGCTGGCACTTCACCGCCTCGATCTACTCGCAGGGCGGCAAGGTCCTCTCCGACGACGGCAAGAGGGCCGAGTTCAACACCCCGCAGGGCAAGCAGGTCCTGCAGAACCTCAAGGACATGCGCTACGGCGACAACAGCATGGGCGCCCGGCAGCTCCTGCAGTGGGGCGACCTGCTGACGAACGCCGGCGCGGGCAAGGTCGGCATGTTCATCGGTGCGCCCGACGCCACCCAGGCGATCGTCAGCCAGTTCCAGGGCAAGTACGAGGACTGGGCGATGGGCCCGATCCCCGGCCAGGACGGCCCGGCCAAGGGCACCCTCGGCGGCGGCGAGGGCTACTTCTTCAAGAAGGGCCTCACGCCCGAGCAGGTGCGGGCCGGCCTGAAGTGGCTCGCCTACGAGAAGCTCACCCCGGGCAAGGGCCAGTTCGACTACGTCCGGGCCAAGCCGCAGAACTACCCGGTGGGCCTGCCCCAGCCGCTGCTCTTCACCAACGGCAGCGAGGCGCAGAAGCAGGAGCTCGACCTGCGCAAGGCGAACGCCAACGTCGACACGAGCAACTTCGCGGTCTTCGAGGCGAACCCGGTTCCGATCGTGGGCGAGCCCCGCAACGCGCAGGCGGTCTACGCGGTGCTCGACTCGGCGATGTCCGCGGTGCTGACCGACCCCAAGGCCAACATCGACACGCTCCTCAAAACGGCCGACGGCAAGGTCAACCAGCTCCGGGCCGCCGGTAGCTGACCACCTGAGTACGGGAGCCGGGCGATCCGGCTCCCGTACCTCTCACCCTGGAGCTCTCCTTGGCGATCATGACCGCCCCAGGCGTCACCTCGCAGTCCGCGCCGGCCCCCCGCGCGAAGAAGGGCCGCGGCAGTCTCGGCAGAAAGGTCCAGGACAACCTCACCGGGCACGCGTTCCTGATCGGGGCGGTCGTCTGCTTCGCCCTCTTCATGTGGTACCCGATGGTTCGCGGCATCGTGATGAGCTTCCAGCGCACCCGACGTGGCGAGACCACCTGGGTCGGCTGGGACAACTACGTCCGCATCGTCGCCGACCCGAGCTTCTGGACCGCCTGGAAAAACACGTTCCTCTTCACGCTCCTCGCGCTGGTCCTCGGCTACGCGCTGCCGTTCTTCGTGGCGATCCTGCTCAACGAGTTCCGCCATGCCAAGGGTTACCTGCGGGTCCTGGTCTACCTGCCGGTGATGCTGCCCCCGGCCTCCGCGCTGTTCCTCTTCAAGTACTACGCGTACGACCCCAGCGACGCCGGACTGTTCAACGCGATCCTCAAGAGCCTGCATCTGCCGACCTCGGAGTGGATGCAGTCGCCGACTATGACGATCCCGGCGATGGTGCTCGCGTCGACCTGGATGAACCTGGGCAGCGCGGTGCTGATCTACCTGGCGTCGTTGCAGAACATCCCGGGCGAGCTGTACGAGGCGGCCGAGCTCGACGGCGCCGGCGTCTGGCGACGGATCTGGAACGTCACGATCCCGCAGACCCGGCTGATCCTCGCGCTCCTGGCGATGCTGCAGATCGTCGCCACCATGCAGCTCTTCATCGAGCCGCTGATCCTCGCCAACGGCGCGGGCACCCAGGACTCGGCCACCTCGGTGGCCTACTTGATCTACCAGCACGGTTTCTTCCAGAACGATCTCAACGGCGCCGCGGCGCTCGGCGTGATCATGCTGCTGGTGCTGGCCGCCTTCTCCGCCGTCTACGTGCGACTGACGACGAAACAGGACTGAGACAATGGCTGACTCCGGCACCCGGACCCTCATCTCCCAGGCTCAGCTCCGGCGCGGGCGCGGCAAGGTCATCTACTGGACGCTGCTCACCGTCGTGGTCGCCGGCTTCACCCTGGTCTTCCTCGGGCCGCTTTACTGGATGGTCACCGGCGCGCTGAAATCGGGCCAGGAGATCGCGCAGACCCCGCCCACGCTCTGGCCGCACGACCCGCAGACGCAGAACTACGTCGACGCGTGGAACAACCTGGCCCTGGCCAAGCTGATGTTCAACACGTTCTACTACGCGGCCGGCGCGGTCTTCTTCCAACTGGTCTTCGACACCGCCGCGGCGTACGCGCTCTCGAAGCTCCGCCCGATCTTCGGCAACCTGATCCTCGGGCTGATGCTGGCGACGCTGATGATCCCGGCGATGGTGCTGATCGTCCCGCAGTACGTCACCGCGATCGACCTGCCGATCATCGGAGTCAACCTGCTCGACTCGCCGTGGGCCATCTGGCTGCCGCTGATCGCCAACGCGTTCAACATCTTCCTGCTCAAGCGGTTCTTCGACTCGATCCCCGAGGACCTGATCGCGGCGGCCCAGGTGGACGGCGCGTCGCCGCTGCGCACGCTCTGGTCGATCATCCTGCCGATGTCGCGGCCGATCCTCGGCGTCGTGTCGATCTTCGCGGTGACCGCGGTCTGGAAGGACTTCCTCTGGCCCAAGCTGGTGATGCCGTCGCCCGAGACCAGGACGCTCAGCGTCGGCATCTACGCCTTCGCCGGCGGCACCCCGCAGAACGTCGTGATCGCCGCCTCGGTCATCGCCGCGATCCCGACCGTGATCATCTTCCTGCTCTTCCAGCGCAACATCATGTCCGGCCTCACCACGGGCAGCCTGAAGGGTTAGCTCCGCTCGCCTCCCGAACGGGTGATCAGCGTTGATCACCAGGTGGCGGACGCCCCGTTCAGGCGTCAGAACAGACAGAAAGCAGGCTAAAAGTGGCTCTCTCCGACCCCCATCCGTGGTGGCGCGACGCGGTGATCTACCAGGTCTACCCGCGCAGCTTCGCGGACGCCGACGGGGACGGCGTGGGTGATCTCGCCGGCATCCGCGCCCGCCTGGAACACCTGAGCGCCCTCGGCGTCGACGCGATCTGGATGAGCCCCTGGTATCCGTCGCCGATGGCCGACGCCGGCTACGACGTGGCCGACTTCCGCGACATCGACCCGGTCTTCGGCTCGCTGGCCGAGGCCGAGGCGCTCATCGAGGAGGCCCACGCGGTCGGCATCCGGATGATCGTCGACATCGTGCCGAACCACATCTCCAGCGAGCACCCGTGGTTCAAGGCGGCGCTGTCGAGTCCGGACGCGCCGGAACGCGACTACTTCTGGTTCCGGACGGGGCGGGGCCCGGACGGCGGCGAGATGCCGACGGACTGGCGAGGGGAGTTCGGCGGCACCACCTGGACCCGTACGCCGGACGGCTCTTGGTATCTGCATCTCTTCACGCCTGAGCAGCCGGACCTGAACTGGGACCACCCGGACGTGCGGGCCGAGTTCGAGAGCATCCTGCGCTTCTGGTTCGACCGCGGCGTCGACGGCATCCGGATCGACTCGGCCGCGCTGCTGCTCAAGGACACCGCCTTCCCCGAGGTCGTCGAGGGCGAACCGCACCCGTTCCACGACCTGGACGGCGTGCACGAGGTCTACCGGGCGTGGCGGCGGGTCGCCGACTCGTACGGTTCGGACCGCGCCCTGATCGGCGAGGTGTGGATGCCCGAGGTCGAGCGGTTCGCCAACTATCTGCGCCCGGACGAGCTGCACGCCGCGTTCAACTTCGACTTCCTCGGCTGTGCCTGGGACCCGCGGCTGATGCGCGAGTGCGTCGACCGCACCCTGCACGCGCACGCCGCGGTCGGCGCCCCGGCCACCTGGGTGCTCTCCAACCACGACGTCACCCGGCACGTCACCCGGTACGGCCGTGCGGACACCACCTTCAGCTTCGACAACAACCTCGACGGCACGCCGGTCGACCTCGAGCTCGGCACCCGCCGGGCCCGGGCCGCCGCGCTGCTGTCCCTCTCGCTGCCCGGGGCGACCTACATCTACCAGGGCGAGGAGCTCGGACTCTGGGAGAACGAGAACATCCCGCCCGAGCAGTTCCAGGACCCGATGTGGGGCCGCCGCGGGCACAGCCGCGACGGCTGCCGGGTGCCGCTGCCCTGGACCGGCGACGAGGCGCCGTTCGGTTTCACCACTGCCACTCCCTGGCTTCCCCAGCCGGCCGAGTGGAAGGACCGTACGGCCCAGGCGCAGACCGGCGACCCCAACTCGATGCTCGAGCTCTACCGCCAGGCGATCGCGCTGCGCCGCGCCGAGCCGGGCCTGCACGAGACCGCGATGGCTTGGCTCGACCTGCACCCCGGGGTCGTCGCGTACCGCCGCGGTTCGCAGTTCGCCTGTGTCGTCAACATGTCGGGCGGCGCGATCGCGCCGCCCGACCACCAGTCCACTCTGCTCGCCAGTGGCCCTCTCGACGGTGACCGCATCCCCCCGGACACCGCCGTTTGGCTGCGCCTGCACTGATCCCCGTTCGACGCCGCCGGGCTCCACCTCCCGGCGGCGTCAGACGAGCAGAGATGCAACACCTTAGGGGGCCTTTCAGGTAGGAAAGGTGCGCTCCCGCTAATGCCTCGATTGAAAAGGCTCCTCGCCGCCGCCGCGGCGGCCGGAGTCGTCACCGCCGTCCTCGTAGCCCCCTCCCCGGCCAACGCCGCCGGCCCCAACCTGGCCGCCGGCAAGACCTTCAGCGCCAGCAGCTTCACCGACGTCTACTCCGCGGGCAACGCCGGTGACGGCAACGCCAACACCTACTGGGAGAGCAACAGCAACGCCTTCCCGCAGTGGGTGCAGGCCGACCTCGGCTCCGCCACCCCGGTCAACCAGGTCGTCCTCAAGCTGCCCCCGGCCAGCGCGTGGGCCACCCGCACGCAGACCCTGAGCATTCAGGGCAGCACCGACGGCGGGTCGTTCTCGACGCTCAAGGCGAGCGCCGGGTACGTCTTCGCCCCGGCCTCGGCCAACACGGTGACGATCGACTTCACCCAGGCCAGCACGCGTTACGTCCGGGTGAACATCACCGGCAACACCGGCTGGCCCGCCGGTCAGCTCTCCGAGGTCGAGGTCTACGGCCCGGTCTCGGGCGGCGACACACAGGCGCCGAGCACGCCCGGCAACCTCGCCTACACCCAGCCGGCGACCGACCAGATCCGCCTCACCTGGGCGGCCTCGACCGACAACGTGGGCGTCACCGGTTACGACGTCTACGCCAACGGCGCGCTGCGGACCAGCGTGGCCGGCAACGTGCTTACCTACACCGACACCCAGCCGGCCAGTGCGACCGTCTCCTACCAGGTGCGGGCCAAGGACGCGGCGGGCAACGTCTCGGCGCTCAGCAACACGGTGACCCGCACCGGCACCTCGGTGCCGGGCTCCAACCTGGCGCTGAACAAGCCGATCGAGGCGTCCTCGGTGGTGCACACCTTCGTGGCCACCAACGCCAACGACGACAACACCGCCACGTACTGGGAAGGCAGCGCCTACCCGGCGACGCTGACGGTGAAGCTGGGCTCGAACGCGGCCCTGTCGTCGGTCGTCGTCAAGCTCAACCCGGACAGCTCGTGGGGCGCCCGGCAGCAGACGTTCTCGATCCTCGGACGGGAGCAGAGTTCCAGCACCTTCACGACCGTGGTGGGCTCGGCGACGTACAGCTTCAATCCGTCCTCGGGCAACACGGTGACCATCCCGGTCAGCGCGACCGTCGCGGACCTACGCCTGTCGTTCACCGCCAACACCGGTGCCCCCAGCGGTCAGGTGGCCGAGCTGCAGGCGATCGGCACCGCGGCACCCAATCCGGACCTGACGATCACGGGCACCTCCGCCTCGCCGGCCGCGCCGATCGAGACCGACGCGATCACCCTCTCGGCCACCGTGCGCAATGCGGGCACCGTCGGCAGCGCGGCTTCCAATGTCAACTTCTATCTGGGTACGACCAAGGTCGGCACCGCGACCGTCGGAGCTCTCGCGGCCGGCGCCCAGGTGACGGTCTCGGCCACCATCGGCGCGCGGAACGCCGGTTCGTACCAGGTCGTGGCCAAGGTCGACGAGGCCGACACGATCATCGAGTCGAACGAGGGGAACAACTCGTACACGAGCTCCTCAGCTCTGGTGGTCGGGCCGGTCAGCAGCTCGGACCTGGTCGCCTCCGTGGTGAGCTGGTCGCCGGGCACGCCGTCGGCGGGCCAGACGGTCACCTTCTCGGTCACCCTCAAGAACGAGGGCACGGCCGCGTCGGCGGGCGGTGCGCACGGCGTCACGCTGACCGTGCTGAACGGCTCGACGGTGGTGCGCACGCTCACCGGCTCGTGGACGGGCGCGCTGGCCGCCGGCGCCTCCTCGCCGGCGATCAACCTCGGCACCTGGGTGGTGGCCAACGGCCGCTACACGGTCCGGACCGTGATCGCCAACGACGCCAACGAGCTGCCGGTCAAGCAGGCCAACAACACCGCCGAGAAGCCGTTCTTCGCGGGCCGCGGCGCGAACTTCCCGTACGACACCTATGAGGCCGAGGACGGCCAGCTCGGCGGCGGCGCGAGTGGCGTCGGCCCGAACCGGACCATCGGCGACCTCGGCGGGGAGGCCTCCGGCCGCCGCGCCGTCACGCTGAACCAGACCGGCGCGTCGATCTCCTGGACGACGCGGGCCAGCACCAACACGCTGGTCGCCCGCTTCTCCATCCCGGACAACACGACCAGCTCGATCAACGTCTACGTCAACGGCACCCTCAACACCACGCTGCCGCTGACCTCCCGCTACGCCTGGCTCTACGGCTCGGAGAGCAGCCCGCAGAACTCGGGCACCGGACCGCGGCACATCTACGACGAGGCCAACATCCTGCTGAACGGCACGGTGGCCGCCGGTAGCACGATCAAGCTGCAGAAGGACGGCGGCAACGGCGGCGCGATCACGATCGACTTCATCAACACCGAGCAGGTCGCCGCGCAGGCCAACCCCGACGCCGGCAAGTACGTCGTCCCGGCCGGCTTCGACCAGCAGGCAGTGCAGAACGCGCTGGACGCCGCCCGCCAGGACACCACGAAGACGGGCGTCTACCTGCCGGCCGGCACATACACCACGCAGAACAAGTTCAACATCAGTGGCCGGGCGATCGATGTCGTCGGCGCCGGTATCTGGTACACCCGGTTCCAGACGCCGCAGGGCCAGGAGAACACCGATGCCGGGTTCGGCGTGCAGTCCTCGGCCAGCGGGTCGAAGTTCCGGCGCCTCGCCTTCTTCGGCAACTACACCAACCGCATCGACGGCCCCGGCAAGGTATGGGGCGAGCTCAAGGACGTCGACGACCTGACCATCGACGACGTCTGGGTCGAGCACACGGTCTGCGCGTACTGGGGTGTCAGCATCAACGGCACCAAGATCACGAACGCCCGGATCCGTAACACCTTCGCCGACGGCGTGAACTTCACCAACGGCAGTACGAACAACCTGGTCAGCAACAGCGAGGCCCGGGGCACCGGGGACGACGGTTTCGCGCTCTTCTCGGCCACCGACGGGGGCGCCGCCACCGGCAACACCGACAACGTGTTCGAGAACCTGTCGGCCACGCTGACCTGGCGGGCTGCCGGTCTCGCGGTCTACGGCGGCACGCGCAACACGTTCCGCAACCTCTACATCGCCGATCAGCTGACGTACTCGGGCATCACGATCAGCTCGCTGGACTTCGGCTACCCGTTCGTCGGCTTCAGCGGGACGACCACGTTCGACAACATCTCGATCGTCCGGGCCGGCGGCCACTTCTGGGGCGGGCAGGTCTTCCCGGCGATCTGGGTCTTCAGTGCCTCGAAGGCCCTGACCGGCATCCGGGTGAGCAACGTCGACATCGTCGACCCGACCTACTCCGGAATCATGTTCCAGACCAACTATGTCGGCGGTCAGCCGCAGAACCCGATCCAGGACACGGTCTTTACCAACGTCACGATCAGCGGCGCCCAGAAGAGCGGCGACCAGTTCGACGCCAAGTCCGGCTACGGCCTCTGGGCCAACCCGATGCCCGAGGCCGGCCAGGGCCCGGCGGTCGGCTCCGCCACCTTCACCAACCTGCAGTTCAGCAACAACTTCCGGGACATCGAGAACGCGACCTCCACCTTCACGATCACCAGGAACTGATCCGCTCCCGCCCAGAGAAGGGGCCCGCGTCGTCCGCGCGGGCCCCTTCGGGGTGTCCCGGGGGGAAGCAGCAGCGACGGTCGCGCCGCCTGCGTACATTCGGCGCGTGGAACGCATCGTCCTACCTGACGGCCGCACTCTGGAATACCTGATCGAGGGTCCGCCCGGCGGCCTCCCCCTGGTGCTGCACCACGGCACCCCGTCCGGTGCCGTCCGCCTCGAGCCGGTTTTCGAGTCGGCCCTGCGGCACGGCCTGCGTATCGTCCTGGCCAGCCGCCCCGGCTACGGCGCCTCCTCGCCGCACCCCGGACGCCGGGTCGCCGACGTCGCCGCCGACACGGCCGCGCTGCTGGACGGCCTGGACGCCACCCACTTCGTGACGATCGGCTGGTCCGGCGGCGGCCCGCACGCGCTG
>DASRYP010000827.1:0-12060 GCA_035687165.1 Actinoplanes sp.
TTGCCCTTGAACTTGTCGACGTTGGCGATGATGCCGTCGAGGCCGCCGTACTCATTGATCCACTTGGCGGCGGTCTTGTCACCGACGCCGGGCACGCCGGTCAGGTTGTCGCTGGAGTCGCCGACCAGGGCGGCCTTGTCGCGGTAGCGCTCGGGACGCACCAAGTATTTGGCCTCGATCGCGTCGGGCGTCATGCGCCAGACCTCGGAGACGCCGCGCACCGGGTAGAGGATCGTGACGTGCTCGTCGGCCAGCTGGAACGAGTCACGGTCGCCGGTCGAGATGATCACCTCGAAGCCGGCCGCACGGGCCTGGGTGGCGAGGGTGCCGATCACGTCGTCGGCCTCGTAGCCCTGCTTCTCGACCACCTGGATGCGCAGGGCCTCGAGGATCTCCTTGATCAGGCTGACCTGACCCTCGAACGGCTTGGGCGTGGCCGCCCGGCCGGCCTTGTAGTCCGCGTATTTCTCGGTGCGGAACGAGACCCGGGAGACGTCGAAGGCGACCACGATGTGGGTCGGCTTCTCGTCGCGCAACATGTTGATCAGCATGGAAGTGAAGCCGAAGACCGCGTTCGTCGCCTGCCCGGTGTGGGTGCTGAAGTTGTCCACCGGCAGGGCGTGATAGGCCCGGTAGGCCAGGGAGTGGCCGTCGAGCAGCAGCAAACGGGGGGCCTGGGCTTCATCACTCACGTCAGAAACCTTAGCCGTGGGGTGTGACAACAACCCGGACCGCCCCGCCCGCTCAGAGCACCTTGCTCAAGAACGCCTTAGTTCGCTCATGCCGCGGATTCCCGATGACCTCCCGGGGTGGTCCCTGCTCCACCACGACGCCGTCGTCCATGAAGATCAGGTTGTCGCCTACCTCGCGGGCGAAGCCGATCTCGTGGGTCACCACGACCATCGTCATGCCGTCCTGAGCGAGCCCCTTCATCACGTCGAGGACCTCGCCGACGAGTTCCGGGTCGAGCGCGCTGGTCGGCTCGTCGAACAGCATCAGCTTGGGCCGCATGGCCAGGGCCCGGGCGATCGCGACGCGCTGCTGCTGGCCGCCGGAGAGCTGACCGGGATAGTTGTCGATCTTCTCGCCGAGACCGACCCGGCCGAGCAGGCTGACCGCCCGGTCGCGTACCTCGGCCTTGTTCTCCCTCTTGACCCGCAGGGGCGCCTCCATGACGTTCTGCAGAACCGTCATGTGCGGGAACAGGTTGAAACGCTGGAACACCATGCCGATCGAGCGGCGCTGCCGGGCCACGTCCTTCTCGCCCAGCTCGTGCAGCTTGCCGCCGCGCTCGCGGTAACCGATCAGCTGACCGTCGACGAAGATCCGGCCCGCGTTGATCTTCTCCAGGTGATTGACGCAGCGCAGGAACGTCGACTTGCCGGAGCCGGAAGGCCCCAGCACGCAGCACACCTCGCCGGACTTGACGACCAGGTCGATGCCCTTGAGGACCTCGAGAGAGCCGAACGACTTGTGGACATCTTCGGCGCGCACCATCTCCGTGGTCATGCGTCCTCCCCGGTGGTGGTGATCCGGCCGCCCTGCTCGACACCGATGTCCCGCAACCGCTGCCTCGCCTTGCCGGCCGCCCCGTACCCCTTACTGAAATGCCGCTCCACGAAGAACTGGGCGATCATCAACACGGTGCACAGGATCAGGTACCAGATCAGCGCTGCCACGATCACCGGCAACACCACGAACGTACGCGCCGAGACCTGCTGCAACTGGAACCAGAGCTCGAAGGTGACCGGCACGAATGCCACCAGCGACGTGTCCTTCACCATCGCGATGATCTCGTTGCCGGTCGGCGGCACGATCACCCGCATCGCCTGTGGCAGCACGATCCGGCGCAGCACTTGACCGCGGGACATGCCGAGCGCGGTCGCCGCCTCGGACTGCCCCTCGTCGATGGACTGGACGCCGGCCCTGACGATCTCGGCCATGTACGCGGCCTCCGACAGCCCCAGCGCCAGCATGCCGGCGACGAAACCGGCGAGCAGATCGCTGGCCTTGATGCTGTAGAACTGCCCGTCGAAGCCGTCGAGGCCGAACAGCTTGCCGATCTGGGTGCCGAACGGCAGGCCGAAGCCGACCCGCTCCCACAGGATGTTCAGATTGCCGAAGAGCACCGCCAGCACCAGCCGGGGCACCGCCCGGAAGAACCAGGTGTAGACGAAGGCCACCGACGACAGGATCCGGTTCGACGACAGCCGCATGATCGCGATGACGACGCCGAGCCCGATGCCGATCGCCATCGAGGTGACGGTCAGCAGGATGGTGCCGCGCAGGCCCTCGAGGACCGGCTCGGTGAACAGCACCCCGCGCTTGCCGGGCTGGTACTCGAAGAAGATGAACGACCAGCGGAACCGGTCGTTGGTCACCAGCAGGTGCACGAACATCGCGACCAGGATCGCGATGACACCGAGGGCCACCCACCGGCCGGGGTGCCGCACGGGCACAGCCTTGATCGCCTCAGGCCGTGCCCGTCCGGTTGTCGAATCGTCGCTCATGCGAGGGTCAGACCGACGGGTTCACTTCAGGCGTGGTGATCGCGCCGGCGGTGACCCCCCACTTGTCGAGGATCTGCTTGTAGGTGCCGTCGGCGATCAGGGCCTGCACCGCCTCGCCGATGACACCGGCGAACTCGGTCTGATCCTTGGCGATCGCATAGCCGTACGGAGCCGAGTCGTAGATGTCGCCGACCAGTGCGAGGGTGCCCTTGGTCTGCTTCACCGCGTAGGCCACGATCGGCGAGTCGGCCAGCATGGCCTCGTCCTTGCCGGTGTTCACGGCGTTCGTGGCATCCGACTGCTTCTGGTACTGGTCGATGGTGATCGCGGCCTTGCCCCCGTCGGTGCACTTCTTCGAGCGCGCCTTCAGATCGTCGACCTGCACCGTCGCGGTCTGCACGGCGACCTTCTTGCCGCACACGTCGTCCGGGTTGACCGTCGCGCCGGCCTTGGCGGCCCACTGGGTGCCCGCCGAGAAGTAGGAGACCATGTTGACCTCCTTCAACCGATCCGCGTTGATCGTGAAGGAGGAGACGCCGACCGAGTACTTCTTGGTGGTCACACCCGGGATGATGCTGTCGAAGGTGGCCGAGGTCCACTCGGTCTTCAGGTTCAACTTCTGCGCGACCGCGGTGAACAGGTCGACGTCAAAACCGACAACGGTCTTGCCGTCGCTGTCCAGGTACTCGTTCGGCGCGTACGACGAGTCGGTCCCGACGGTGAGCTTGCCGGCGGCCTTGATGTCGGCCGGGACCTTGTCGGCGAGCGTCGTGTCAGCGGAGGCGCTGGGTGCCGGGGCGCCCGAGCTCGAGTCGTCGGACTCCGAGCCGCAGGCGCCCATCGACAACGTCAGCGCCGCCGCTGCGGCCAGACCGAGGATCGCCCGGCGGCCAGGGGTGGTGCGGAACATGATGACTCCTAGTGGTCGAAACGTGTTACGCGACGCCAAGGTAGGCGTCCTTGACCGCCGGATCGTTGAGGAGCTCGGCGCCGGTGCCCTCCTTGACGATCCGTCCGGTCTCCAGAACGTACGCACGATGCGCCCTGGACAAAGCCTGCTGTGCGTTCTGCTCGACCAGCAACACCGTCGTACCCTGCCGGTTGATCTCCACGATGATGTCGAAGATCTGCTGGATCAGCATGGGCGCCAGACCCATCGACGGCTCGTCGAGCAGCAGCAGCTTCGGCCGGCTCATCAGGGCCCGGCCCACCGCCAGCATCTGCTGCTCACCGCCCGACAGGGTGCCGCCGGGCTGCTTCTCGCGCTCCTTGAGCCGCGGGAACAGGGTGTACGCACGATCGAGATCCTCGTCGATCTCGGCCCGGACCTTGCGGGTGTAGGCGCCCATCTCCAAGTTGTCCCGCACCGTCATGCCCGGGAAGATGCCCCGGCCCTCGGGCGACTGCGAGACCCCGCGGACCACCCGCAGGTCCGCACGCAGCTTGGTGATGTCCTCGCCGTCGAACTTGATCGTGCCCGCCGACACCGGCCGCAAACCAGAGACGGCCCGCATCGTGGTCGACTTGCCGGCGCCGTTCGCACCGATCAGCGCCACGACCTCACCCTGGTTGACGTTCAGGCTGATGCCGTGCAGCGCCTGGATCCGACCGTAGGCCAGCGTCATGTTGTCGATCTCAAGCAGCATCGGTCGGCACTCCCAGGTACGCGGCGATGACCGCCGGGTTCTCCCGCACCTCGGCGGGCGTTCCCTCGGCGATCTTCTTGCCGAACTCCAGCACGACGATCCGGTCGGTGACGCCCATGACCAGGCGCATGTCGTGCTCGATCAGCAGCACCGTCACCCCGGTGTCCCGGATCCGCCGGATGAGCGCCAGCAGATCCTCCTTCTCGGCCGGGTTGAAGCCGGCGGCCGGCTCGTCCAGGCACAGCAGGGTCGGGTTGGTGGCCAGCGCCCGCGCGATCTCCAGGCGACGCTGCTCACCGTAGGAGAGGTTGCGGCTCACGTCGCCCGCCCGGTGCATGATGCCGACGAAACGCAGCAGCTCGATCGACCGCGCTCGGCCCGACTTCTCCTCCCGCCAGAACCTCGGCAGGCGGAACAACGCACTGAGCACGCTCGTCTTGTGGTGCGCGTCGGTGCCCACCATGACGTTCTCCAGCGCCGTCATCTCGGGGAAGAGCCGCACGTTCTGGAACGTCCGGGCGATGCCGCCCCGGGTGATCTCGTGCTTCTTCTTCCCGACGAGCGACTCGCCCTGGAAACGGATGCCACCGCTCGTCGGCTGGTACACCCCCGTCATCGCGTTGAAGCAGGTGGTCTTGCCGGCGCCGTTCGGCCCGATCAGACCGAAGATCTCACCCTTGCGCAGCGAGAAACTGACGTCGTTGAGGGCCACGACACCGCCGAAACGCAGCGTCACA
This sequence comes from Actinoplanes sp., assembly GCA_035687165.1. Taxonomy (GTDB): domain Bacteria; phylum Actinomycetota; class Actinomycetes; order Mycobacteriales; family Micromonosporaceae; genus Actinoplanes. The sequence continues at coordinate 4,894 of DASRYP010000827.1, forward strand.
TGGTCGACCTCGAGAAGAACATCGTCAGCAGAACTTGACTTGTCGGGGTGACCACCGGTCGGGGCGGCCCGGTCGACGGGACGCGCGTCCTCGTCGTCGAGCTCTTCCGGAGTATCAATGTGCGGCTCGCTCATAGGGGTGCCACCTCCTTCTCGCGGTCCTTCAGCTCCATCGCCCGCCGACGGCTCGGGATCAGACCCTGGGGCCGCAGCACCATGATGATCAAAATCACCGCGCCGAACAGGGCGAACCGGTACTCGTACAGGTCCGTGTCGCCGAACGAGATGCCCCGCAGACGGTCCGGGATGTACGAGATCAGCGCGCCGCCCAGGATCGCCCCGGCCATGTTGCCGGAACCACCCATGACCACGCCCGCCAGCACCAGGATCGAGAACTGCAGCACGAAGGTCTGCGAGTTGATGAAGCTCTGCTCACCGGCGAAGAGCACACCACCCAGACCACCGATGAACGCGCCGATCGCGAACGCCCACAGCTTGTACTTGATGGTCCGCACGCCCATGATCTCGGCGGCTTCCTCATCCTCACGGATCGCCAGCCACGACCGGCCGACCCGGCTCCGGTCCAGGTTCCGCACACCCAGAACGACCACGATGATGACCGAAAGACCCAGCCAGAAGTACGGGATCGCGTCAGTCACACCGAAGATCGGCTTGCCGTTGATGCTGCCCGGCGGGTGCGGCACGCTCGCGAAACCACGGTCGCCACGCAACGTCGTCGTACTGGTCGCGAAGATCCGGATGATCTCGGCGAAGCCCAGCGTCACGATGGCCAGATAGTCACCGCGCAGCCGCAGCGTCGGCCAACCCAGGATGAGCCCGGCCAGCATCGAGACGGCCAGCGCCACCGGCACCGCCATCAGCCACTTCCAGCCCGTGTCCTTGTAAAGGATCGAGTCCGGAGAAGTGACCAGGGCCGTGCCGTACGCGCCGACGGCGAAGAAGCCGACATAGCCCAGGTCCAGCAGGCCCGCGTAGCCGACCACGACATTCAGGCCCAGCGCCAGCAGCACGTAGTAGGAGATGTTGAACAGGGCACTCGGCCAGTCGATGCCCTGGGTGACGATCTGCGGCCCGATCAGCGGGACCTTCGCCGCGTACGGCAACAGGTAAGCCAGCACCACCGCGGCCAGAATGATCAGCCAGCGCACCGCCAACGGCTGCCGGCCGAACCAGCCCCGCACCCCGCCGTTCTCGCGGAAAGAGACCTTCTCGCTCATGCTGTGCCTGCCTTCGGCATGCGCTCCTGGCCCTCGCACGCGGGGCCGTCGTTCGGTGCGGCTGAGTGCCGCTCGGTGCAGTCGCTCATGCCCTTGCCCTTCCCAGCGACTCGCCCAGCAAGCCGGTCGGACGGAACAGCAGGATGACCACGAGCAGCACGAACGACGCCGCATGCAGCCACTGCGAACCGAACAAGCCCGCGGCGTACGCCTGCAGCACGCCCAGCAGCAGACCGCCCAGCAGCGCGCCCCGCAGGTTACCGATGCCACCCAGCACAGCCGCCGTGAACGCGTCGATGCCGAGCAGGAAGCCCGCGTCGTACTTCGTCACACCGATCTTCAGGTTGTACATCACCGCGGCGATACCGGCCATCAGCCCACCCAGCAGGAAGACCAACGCGATCACCCGGGACTTGTTGACACCCATCAACGCGGCACTGTCCGGGTTCTGCGCCACCGCGCGGATACCCCGGCCCAGCCGCGACCCGTTCACGAAGCGATCCAGCACGAACATCATCACCAGCGCCAGCAAGATGATGAGGAGCTGCAGGTTCGTGACCGTCGTGTCACCGATCGTGAAGAGCGGCCGCGCCTGAATGACCGGCGGCACACCCCTCTGATTACGGTGCGTGAAGACCGCGACGAGCTCGGAGATGAACAGCGAAGCGCCGATCGCGGTGATCAGGAAAGCCAGCGGCGGGGCGTTACGCCGGCGCAGCGGCCGATAGGCCACCACCTCGACCGCCAGCGCGGTCAGACCCGACGCGAAGATCGCCACGACCAGACCGAGCAGCAAATAAAGAATCATCGGGCCGACCGCAGGCGCCGCTGAGTCCTGGTCCAGACCGAACCAGCCCCAAACGATCAGGCAGGCATACGTGCCGAGGAGGAAGACCTCGGAGTGAGCGAAGTTGATGAGCCGTAGCACACCGTAGACCAGCGTGTAACCCAGGGCGAACAACGCGATGATCGCGCCCTGAGTCAACCCGGTGACGGTGAGCGGCCCGAAATCGTTGACCAGACCGGAAAAATCCACAGAGGGGCTCCAAAACGACGAGGTCGGTGCGGCCGGAGATCATCCGGCCGCACCGTCCCTTCAGAGAGTTAGCGTTACCTGATCAGGAGACCTTGATCTCCTGATCAGCCTTCGCGTCGCCAGAGCTGTCGAACTTGAACGCCCACACCTTGATGAAGGCAGGGTCGAGCTCACCGGTGTTGGTGAACTTGTACGTGTTCGCGATGCCCTTGTAGTTCACGGTCTTCAGGTACTCGTTCAGCTTCTCCGGGGTCGTGTTACCCGCGTCGATGCCCTGCAGCAGGATGTTCGCGGCGTCGAAAGCCACGTCCGAGTACGTACCCGCAGCCACGTTCCACTTGGCCTTGTAGTCGTTGACGAACGTGCCACCCGCGGTCTCAGCCGGGGAACAGGGGCAGGTCACGATGGTGCCGACCGCAGCCGCCACACCAGAGGCCTTCGACAGGCCGACGTCCTTCATGCCGTCGCCACCGACCAGCGTGCCCTTCCAGCCCGCCGCGGTCAGCTGCTTCCGGATGATGCCGGCGTTGGTGTAGTAACCGCCGTAGAACAGCACCGTGGAGCCGCTCGACTGCACCTTCTGGACCAGCGCCGAGAAGTCGGTCTGCTTGCCGTCACCCTCGGTCTTGTCCGTGGCCGCGACCAGCGGACCCAGCTTCGACTTCACCACGTCGGCCAGACCCGCGCCGTACGCCGACTGGTCATCCGCGACGAAGACCTTCTGCGGCTTCATCACGTCCTTGATGTACGCGGCGGCCGCCGGGCCCTGCGCGTCGTCGTTCGCGACCGCGCGGTGGAACACCTTCCAGCCCTTCGAGGCCAGCGACACGCGCGTCGCCGACGGCGTGATCGTCGGGATGCCGGCCGAGTCGAAGATCGGGTCGGCGGCCTCGGACTCACCCGAGAACGGCGGGCCGACGACGCCCAGAATCTTCTTGTCCGCTACCAGGCTGCGAGCGACACCGGGAGCGACCGACGCCTCACCCTGCGAGTCGAACTTGCCGACCGTGATGCACTCGGAACCCTTGGCCTTGTTGTACTGGTCGATAGCCAGCTCAAAGCCCTGCTCGATGTTCACACCGAGGTTGGCGGCCGAGCCGGTCAGAGCGCCGAAGTATGCGAGCTTGTAGCCGCAGTTCCCCCCGCCCGCGGTGCTGTCATCACTGCTCGACCCGTTATTGCAAGCAGCAGCACCAGCGATCAGCCCGATGATGGCCACACCGCCGATGGCTCGTGCGAGAACCTGCCTCAAGGTTGGAACCCTCCTCCATACGAACCCCACCGAGCCACCGTTGGCCGATTGGCACTTGCGTGCACCGGTCGACCACCCGTGCCCCGTTATGGGGCGGGACGCTATCCCAGGTATCGGGCCCGCGAAAGCTTTCACTCGCGCTTTCACCGAACCGTTACGTCCGGGACTCGCAGGCCAGAGGTGGTGTTGCCGCCAGCCCAGGCAAGATCAACTGGTGGCGGGCTGCGCACCCCCGGCATCCTGCCCCTCTGCCATGATTCGGTCGGCCACCTCACGCATAGTCATCCGATGATCCATGGCGGTGCGCTGAATCCACTTGAACGCCTGCGCCTCGGTCATCTGATACTTCGCCATCAGCTCGCCCTTCGCGCGCTCCACCGACTTGCGCGTCTCCAGGCGATCGGTCAGACCAGCGACCTCGGACTCGAGAACAGCGATCTCCGAATAACGCGACAGCGCGATCTCGATCGCCGGCACCAGATCGGACTTCTGGAACGGCTTCACCAGATAAGCCATCGCGCCGGCGGCCCGCGCCCGCTCCACCAGATCACGCTGGCTGAACGCTGTCAGAATCACGACAGGAGCGATCCGGCCCCCCGCGATCCGCTCCGCGGCCGCCAGCCCATCCATGATCGGCATCTTGATGTCGAGGATGACGAGGTCGGGGCGAAGCTCTTCAGCCAGGCGCACGGCGGTCTCGCCGTCGCCCGCCTCGCCGACGACGTCGTAGCCCTCCTCGACGAGCATCTCTGCCAGGTCCAGGCGGATGAGCGCCTCATCCTCGGCGATCAACACCCGCTTGCGCTCGGCACCAGCCTGCGAGTCGGCCACGGAACTCCTACCCCCAACGTTCCCGAAGTCGCGACACCCCGGTATGCCGGTGTCGCCGACCTAAGCCTAGTGGGTACTCTGTCCCTTGCTCAGCTTGGCTGCACCGATCCAGCGGTCCGGCAGAGTTGCCTGTCCCCGTAGCCCAATCGGCAGCAGGCAATGGACTCAAAATCCATACAGTGTGGGTTCGAATCCCACCGGGGACACAAAATGTCGCACCCTTGTTCCACGATGGGGCAATGCATCCGCCTCAACTCCGGGACCGGGCGTTACAGATGCGTGCCAAACGCGTTTCATTCGGTGAGATCTGCCGGACACTCGGGCTGTCGAGAAATGCCGTCGGCCATTGGTTCTACGGCGATCGCGCACGCCGACGCGCCGAACTTGCCGCGGAGCCATCAAGATGCCCCGGTGCACGAAGCAACCTCATCCACCGGACGGGCAAGCGACCTACGCCTACCTTCTCGGCCTTCACTTGGGCGACGGCCATCTCGTCACCGCGGCTCGGGTCCCGGTACTGCGCGTTTACTGCGCCGAACGCCTGGCCCGGACTGATCGATGAGGGCGCAGCGACTATGCCGACGGTCCTCGCACAGTGTCCAACGAGTGCAAAAGCAAGGCTGCGTCGGTGTTCAGAGCTACTCGACGCACTGGCGCTGCCGCACCCCCGGCACGGGCCCGGCCATAACACCATCGCCCGATTTCTCGCCGCATGGCACTCGCCGCATGGCACTCGCCGCATGGCAGCAGCCTGTCATCGATGCGCATCCCGGTTCGCTGCCGCGCGGCCCATTTCACTCCGATGGCTACCGCGTTACCAACCAAATAAGGCGCGGAACAATCATACGAATATCCGCGGCTACAACTTCTCGAACGAATCGGGCGACATCATGAGCCTTTGTCAGAATTCGCTGAATCACCTGAACGCATCCCGGCGTATGTGCCGGCGAACCATGTTGTCGGTCGCGCGGCGGGAAGCGGTGGTGCGTCTGGACGAGTTCATCGGGCCGAAATGGTGACCGCCGGCCCGCAGAGTCGGGCCACAACCGGGCACGGGGCGCCCACCGCTCTCCGTAAGTTTGATCTTCAGGCTTGCGAACGCGTGACGACGGAGGCTCACTCTTCGCGCTGATCGTTATCTCGTCGCAACGCTATGTGACGTCGATGCCCGCCGGTCCGCGCGCGGGGATGCAGCCACGGTCGATCATCCGGCGGGCCGGCGATCGGTGCGCTGTCCGGCGGGGCCGCATCCGCTTCGGTGCGGCTGGGGACGTTCAAAAGGTAACGGGTGGGGGCGGTGGCCCGGGGTGCCCGGCTGTGAATCTGGGCGAACCTCCTGTTCGGTGGTCGGCCGGATGTTGTCATGGCAGGGTCACTTTCGGCTGGAGGCCCTCATGTTGTGGTCCGGTTCTTCGCCCCTGTCCGTGATGCGCGCGAGCATGTGGGGGTTTCTGCTGTTCGCGGGTGTGGCGTGGCTGGCGGTCGGGTGGAGTGTGTTGCGGCTGGAACCGGCCGACGTGGCGGGTGTGGCGGGTCCGGTGATTTTCTTCGGGGCGTTGTGCGAGGTGGTGCGGGCGCTCGCGGGGACGAGGACGTGGTGGGTGAACGCGTCGATGGCCGTCTTGTTCGTGGCGACGGGTGTGGTGGTGCTGCTGGATCGGGATTCGACGTATACGACGCCGGTCTCGCTGATCGGGTGGTTCCTGCTGGTGCGGGGGGCGGTGGACGTCGCGGTGGCGACGATGAACCGGGGCACCGACCGTACGTGGGGCTTGATGGTGACTTTGGGGGTTCTGCAGACCGGTTTGGGGTTTTACGCGTCGAGTCCGCTGGCTCGTACGGCTGATCCGGTGATTGTGACGTTGGGTGCGCTGGCAGTGGTGCGGGCGGTGGCAGATCTGGTGACCGGGTTGCGGTTGCGGGAGGTCACGGCGGCGCGGAAGGACGGGTTGCGGTTGTCGCCGGAGCGGGAGGTCGGGGTGGCCGGTTATTCGCTGGGGCTGGCCGATTTCGAGTCGCAGCCGCCGGCGCGGCACCGGGCGGACGCATTCCACGAGGAGGTGGTGCGGACGACCGGGGAGCTGGATTCGCGGATCGCCGAGGCGGGGCTGACGGCGAAGCCGAAGGCGGCGCACCGGCTTCCGGAGGAGATGCCACGGGTGCCGGATTCGCCGGAGTCGATGGCCGACGAGGCGGAGAAGCGCGGTTAGCTCTGCCGGCGTTCGCCGACGCGGCGGAGCAGGCCTTCTTGGACGGCGCTGGCGACGTGGACGCCGGCCTCGGTGTACATGCGGCCGCTGGCCAGGCCGCGGCTGCCGCTGGCCGAGGGGCTGGTGCAGTCGTAGAGGAACCAGTCGTCGGCGCGGAAGGGCCGGTGGAACCAGAGGGCGTGGTCGAGGCTGGCGCCGATGACGCCGCCCGGTCCCCAGGACTCGCCGTGGACGGAGAGTACGGAGTCGAGCAGGGACAGGTCGGAGGCGTAGGTCAGGGCGCAGGCGTGGATGAGCGGGTCGTCGGGCAGTTTGCCGTTGACGCGCATCCAGACGCGTTGCTGGTCGCTGGCGTTGCGGTCGCCGGGCGGGACCCAGCCGGGGTCGTTGACGTAGCGGACGTCGACGGCGCGGGGGGCGGCGTTGAAGGCGGCCCGCCGGCTGGGATATCTGCGCATCCAATCGGCCATGGTCTGCACTTCGTCGGGCCCGGGCACCCCGGTGGGGGCGGGGGTGCGGTGATCAAGGCCTTCCTCGTGGACCTGGAAGGACGCCGACATGAAGAAGATCGTCTTGCCGTGCTGTTCGGCGGTGGAGCGGC
>DASRYP010000828.1:0-2218 GCA_035687165.1 Actinoplanes sp.
CTGACCGCAGCGAAGACGCTGACCCGGCTGGCGGAGCTGGGCGAGCGGGCCGGCCGGGTGTTCACCCTGGAGAACCTCAACACCGCCGTCGACCACCCCGGAACTCCGTTCGCCAAGGCCGCCGACACCCTCGCGTTGATCGAGGCCGTCGACAGCCCGCACCTGAAGCTGAACCTCGACCTTTACCACGCTCAGATCGGCGAGGGGAACCTCGTGCAGCTGGTCGAGCGCGCCCTGCCCTACATCGGGGAGGTCCAGGTCGCGGACGTTCCGGGGCGCTGCGAGCCGGGCACCGGCGAGATCTTCTACCCGGCGGTCGCCGCAGCGTTGCACCGGCTCGGCTACACCGGCGTCATCGGCCTCGAAGGCTGGGCCTCCGGCGACCCCGACACAGCGCTCGACCGCTTCCGTAGCGCCTTCACCGTGTCCCGCTGACTGGCACGTGCAGCGCATACCGAAACGAGATCGAGAAGTGGCGGGCAATTCGGGAAGACCGGGGCTGAAGGCAAGTAGCAAGACCGCAGCGATCCTGCTGGCGTTGACCACCGGTGGCACCGCACTGCTTGGACGCCGCGTCAGGATGTGCCCGCTGACGACACAGGTCGACGGCGAGGAACACGCCGCCAAGGATGAGCGGATGAGAGATCAGCTCACGGCTACCAAGCCCGACGGGAGCAATTGTCAATACCTGTGGATGAAGATTTTTTAGGCGGCTTCGGGCTGGGAGCGCTCGTCGGGTCGTTCGATCAGCTTGCCGTTGCGGAACGTAGCGCCGGCGCGGACGAGCGCGACCAGATGTGGTGCGTTGACCGCGCGCCAGCGATCCTGGGCGGCCTCGATGAGCTTGAACGCCATGGCCAGCCCGGCCGCGCGTGAGCCCGGACCCTTGGTGACCTTGCTGCGGTGCCGGACGGTGGCGAACGTGCTCTCGATCGGGTTCGTGGTCCGTAGGTGGATCCAGTGCTCGGCTGGGTAGTCGTAGAACGCCAGCAGTTCGTCGAGATCGTCGGTGATCTTCGCGACGGCCTTTCCGAACTTCGCCCCGTAGGCGGCCTCGAACGCCTTGACCGCGTCGAGGGCATGGGCCTTGTCCTCGGCGTTCCAGATCTCCGCCAGGGCCTTCTTCGCGCCGGGATGCGCGCTCTTGGGCAGCGCCCCGAGCACGTTCGCGATCTTGTGGAACCAGCAGCGCTGCTCCCGGGTGGCCGGGAAGACCTCGCGCAGCGCTCCCCAGAACCCGAGCGCACCGTCCCCGACGGCGAGCACCGGGGCGCGCATGCCGCGCCGCGCGCAGTCGCGCAGCAGATCGGCCCAGGACTCGGTCGACTCCCGGTAGCCGTCGGCCAGCGCGACGAGCTCCTTGTGCCCGTCGGCGCGCACCCCGACCAGCACCAGCAGGCACAGCTTGTGCTCCTCCAGACGGACGTTGACGTGCACGCCGTCGGCCCACAGGTAGACGTAGTCCACCGCCGACAGGTCCCGAGCGGCGAAGGCGCGCTGCTCGCTCTTCCAGGTCTCGGTCAGCCGGGTGATCACCGGCGCGGACAGCCCCGCGGAGCTGCCCAGGAACTGGCCCAGCGCGGGCCCGAAGTCGCTGGTCGACAGCCCGTGCAGGTACAGCAGCGGCAGCACCTCGGTGACCTTCGGGGTCTTGCGCGCCCAGGGCGGCAGGATCGCCGAGGAGAACCGACAGCGTTCGCCGGTGTCCGGGTCGGTGCGGCGGTCGTTGACCCGCGGCGCAACCACCTCCACCGCGCCGGCGCTGGTGAGCACCTCCCGCGGCTGGTGGGTGCCGTTGCGCACCACCAACCGCCGTCCGCGTTCGTCGCGCTCGCCGGCGAACCGGGCGATGTAGGCGTCGACCTCGGCCTGCAACGCCTCGGCCAGCATCCGCCGGGCGCCCTCCCGGACGATCTCGTCGATCAGCGTCTCCGACCCGGTGATCGCAGCCGCCACGCGCGGCTCGTCGCGGTCGTTGGACCCATCGGGGACTACGGTGAGCACGGGTCGTACCTTTCCGACCGGCGTTGCCGCGCCGGCCTTGCTTGAGGACCTTCAGGACGAGCGGGAGGGTACGACCCCTCCTCGATCTTGCTCATCCACAGGTTTCAAGCATTGCTCCGCAGACCCGATGGCGTGGCGCTCGATCGTGGATGCGTGGAGCTGGTCGTGGATTGCCGCGAGCTCGCCTTCATGAGTGCGAGCGCATGGCGCGCCT
>DASRYP010000829.1:0-11569 GCA_035687165.1 Actinoplanes sp.
GCGCTCTCACCTGCGGCTCGCGGGTGTACGCGCGGCGGAAGATGACGAGCACCCCCGTGCCGAGGAACGCCAGGCCGGCCGTGCAGGCCGCCGCGGCGCCCGTGCCGGAGACGTCGCGCACGACACCGGCGAGGGCCGCGCCGCACCCGGAGCCGATGGCGAACAGGGTGACCAGCCACGCGAACGCCTCGACGACCGTTCCGGGCGGCGCGAGCTCGTCGATCAGCCCGAACGCGATGACCAGCAGCGGCGGCAGGAAGAAGCCGGCCACGAAGACGAACACCGCCATGAGCCATACCGGCACCAGCGACGCGACGAGCAGGTAGGCGGCGGCCAGGCAGGCGCTGAGCAGCACGATGCGGGTCGTCGCCGGGGTCTTCCACTGCACCCGGCCCAGGCCGAGCGCGCCGGTCAGCGCGCCGCACGCGGAGATCCCGAGCAGGACGCTGGCGCCGCCCCAGACCGGGTGGCGTTCGGCGTACGAGACCAGGACGATGCTGAGCGAACCGATCGGGATCACGGTGGCGCCCACCCCCACCAGCAGCAGCACCAGCCGGCTGCTGCGCAGCGGGCCCAGCAGTCCGGCGGTGCCGGGTTCGCCGCGCCACTGCCGCGACGGAGCCGACGAGACGAAGACCGCAGTGCCCAGCAGGCACAGCACCGCCGCCAGGACCAGAGCCGCAGCCGGTGACCCCACCGCTACGGTCACGGCGACCAGCAGCGGGCCGGCCACGAAGATGACCTCCTGTCCCACCGAGTCCAGCGAGTACGCCCGTTGCAGGTTCGCCGGCCCGACCAGGCCGGGCCAGAGAGCTCGCAAGCAGGGCTCCAGCGGCGGCGTGGCGAACCCCGCCAACGCCATGCCGGCGAGCACCACCGCCTTGTTGCCGGGCGCCAGCGCCGCCGCGATGACGGCGGCCGAGGACGCGACCGCCGCGACGGCCAGCACGAGGGTCTGGCCCCGCCGGTCGACGAGCCGGCTCAGGACCGGGCCGCCGACCGCCTGGGAGACGGTGAGCACGGCCAGGGCCACGCCGATGAACCGGAAGCCGGTGCCGTGGTCGCGCAGGGTCAGCGTCAGCGCCAGCGCGACCATCGACGTGGGCAGGCGTCCGATGATCGCGGCGAGCAGCAGCCGGGCGACGGACGAACGACGGAGCAGGGTGAAGTAGTTCAACTAGGGATCCGTTCGGAAGCGCACCGTCAGAGCGGTGAGGCCCTCCTCGTCGAGGGCCAGGTCGATGTCGGCGGTGCCGGAGCGCCGCCGGTGGGTGGAGCCGGCAGACAGCGGGATCCACAGCCAGCCGTCGTCCAGCAACGTCCGGCCGATGATGTCCGCCCCGTGGTAGTGCGGGATGGTGGCGGACACCTCGGGCGGTACCTCGTGCACGTCGACGCCGCAGACCTCGCCGACGCTGTCGAAGTTCACCCAGCAGAGCAAGGACAGCGTCTCGGAACGGGTGGGCCGTCGCCCGTCCTCCGCGCCGGCGAGCACGACCTGCAGCAGCTGGGCTTCCTCCTTCCAGATCGCGAGTGGAGGCCGGATCCCGCCGGTGTCGCGGGCCGCGTGGCTCATCCGTCGGCCCGGTAGGTGATCGGGCCCAGGCGCTCGCGGAACACCGTCCGCACGCCCTTCTCGGCGACGCAGCGGTCGTCGCCGACGCGCCACACCTTGTTGCTGCGCCCGACGATGTCGGGGTCGTGGGTCGGCAGGGTCACACTGGACACGGTCCGCTCCTTCGATGATGTCAGCCGTGCTCGTCGAGCAGCTCCGTCACCCGGGTGAGCAGCTCACGCAGGTTCGGCTCGGTGATCAGGGCGGACGCCTCGGGCAGGTCCAGCCACCGCAGCGGGGCGGTCGGCTTCTCGGGCCGGGCCCGCTCGGGCGTCCGGGTGGCGAGGGCGAAACGAAGATCGGCGTGTTCGTGGGCGGCCTCCGCCGCGGTGGCCGGCACCGGCAGGATCACCACCTGGCGCACCGCCGCGTCCGGCCAGCACACCAGGTCGTCGAGGTGGGTCTCCTCGCGGCCCTCGCGGAGCACGACGTCGAGCGGGTCGTGCTCCCCGGGGTCGCCGTGCCCGCCGATCTGCAGCCAGGCCTGCATCCGGGTGTGCCAGCGCAGCAGCACCCGGCGCGTCGGCGGGTGGACGACCAGCGCCGAGGCGGTGACGTGCAGCGGCCGGTCGCGTGACCACGGGTCACCAGCCGACACCAGCTCCGCGATGCGACGGACGTCGGTGGCCTCGACGCCGGTCCGCGGCCGGTATCCGGCGAGCAGCGCCGGGAGCGGCGCTGGTGCGTTGTGCTGCATGGCAGGGCTCCCTTGGGGACAAAGGTCTACGGACCGACCACCGTATCGGTGGCACAGCCGGCCCGACCTCTGACGTACCGGCGTGGTCAGAGCAGCGGGCGCGGACGATAGGCAGCCGCCTCCGGGTACGCCGCGACCTGCGCTTCGATCCGCTTGACCACCTCGGTGACCTGCTCGCCGGCCGCGCCGGTGAACAGCAACCGGTCACTGAGCAGCGCCTCGAGCGCGGGCCGGTCCAGCGGGAACCGCTCGTCCGCGCCGAGCGTGCTGAGTAGGCCGTTCTCACCGCCTTCGGTACGCAGCCGCTCGCTCCACCGCACGGCGTGCTCCTTGATGATCTCGTGTGCGGTCTCCCGGCCCAGTCCGGCGCGGACCGCGGCCACCAGCATCCGGGTGGTGGCGAGGAACGGCAGGTAGCGCTCCAACTCGGCCTCGATCACCACGGGGAAGGCGGCGAACTCGTCCAGCACCACGAGCAGCGTCTCCAGCAGCCCGTCGATGGCGAAGAACGCGCTCGGCAGGGCCACGCGACGCACGACGGAACAGGACACGTCGCCCTCATTCCATTGACTGCCGGCCAGTTCGCCGGTCATCGTCGCGAAGCCGCGGAGCACCAGCATGAGGCCGCCGATCCGCTCGCAGGAGCGCATGTTCATCTTGTGCGGCATGGCCGACGACCCGACCTGCCCCTCGGCGAACCCCTCGGTGACCAGGTCGTGGCCGGCCATCAACCGCAGCGAGGTGGCCAGTGCGGAGGGTCCGGCGGCGACCTGGACGAGCAGGCTCAGCACCTCCCAGTCCAGCGACCGCGGGTAGACCTGTCCCACGGTGGTCAGCACCCGGGTGAAGCCCAGATGGGCGGCCACCTGGTCGTTGAGCCGGCCCAGCCGGTCGCGGTCACCGCCGAACAGGTCGAGCATGTCCTGCCCGGTGCCGACCGGTCCCTTGATCCCCCGGATGGGGTAGGCCGCGAGCAGGTCGTCCAGCCGGCGCACGGCGAGCAGCATCTCCTCGGCCACCCCGGCGAACCGCTTGCCGAGGGTCGTGGGCTGTGCGGGCACGTTGTGGGTCCGGGCCGCCATCACCGTGCCGGTGTGCTCGGCGGCCAGGCGGCCCAGCCGGGCCAGCACGGCGACGCAGCGCTCCCGGACCAACCGCAGGCTGTCCCGGATCTGCATCTGCTCGACGTTCTCGGTCAGGTCCCGGGAGGTCATTCCCTTGTGGACGTGCTCGTGACCGGCCAACCGGTTGAACTCCTCGATGCGGGCCTTGACGTCGTGGCGGGTGATCCGCTCCCGGTCCCGGATGGCAGCGAGGTCGATCTGCCCGGCGACCTCGCGGTACCGCTCCACCACGCCGGGCGGCACGTCGACACCGAGTCCGGCCTGCGCCTCCAGCACCGCCAGCCACAGCCGGCGCTCCAGGATGATCTTGTGCTCCACCGCCCACAGCCCGACCATCTCCGGTGCGGCGTACCGGTCGGCGAGGACGTCGGGCACAACGTACTTGTCAGACATGCTTCCTCATCGTCAGGCGACGTGGTCGAGCGTCAGACCACGGTTGTCGGCGTTGGTGAACCAGAAATCCCGTACTAGGCCGCGCCGCTTCAGCGACTCGGCCCAGTCGCGCGCGGCGTCCGGGGTACGGGTGAAGGCGAAACAGGCAGGACCGGTCACGCTGAGCGCGATGGCGTCGATCGCCGGGGCGGCACGCCCGGCGGCGAGCACGTCCTCGACGGCCACGCCCTGGAAGGCGATCTGTTCGCGCTTGAAGTGGCTGACGAACGTGATCTCGTTGACTGCGTCGCAGAACGCGTCGTAGTCGCTCTCCGCCACCGCCGGGGCCAGCCCCATGAACACCAGCTGAGCGGTGCGACGCGCCTCCTCCTCGGGGATCGGGGTGACCCGCTGGAACCAGGCGAGTTCCTCGGTGCCACCGAGATGGCGGCCGTTGGTCAGCAGGACGAGGATCGACCAGGGCGGGAACGGCAGCTTGACGACCGGTTTGGGCACCGGCACGGGCTGGGCGAACCGGCTGGGCCGCAGATAGGTGGCCGGCGCGTCGGCGAAGTCCGCGGGATTGCGGTGGCCGCCGTCCACGAGGAAACCGCCGAACTCGCTGAGTCCGGTGCTCGCACCCGACGTCCGGCCCCGGCCGAGCGCCTCGGACAGCGCCGGCAGGGCGGCCTCGTGGCCGCACACCGCGGCGTACGCCCGGCCCACCGCGAGCAGGGTGACCGTCTTCGACCCGAAACCGGAGTGCTGAGGCAGGGCCCGGGTCAGGGTGACCGTCACGGGCGGGCCGTCCCAGAGCTTCTCCAGCGTGGCCAGCGCAGCGCTCAGGTCGGCGCTGGTCTCCGGCTCGGCGCCGAGCACCCGGAACTCGCCGTCCCGGCTGGGACGCACCCGCACCGTCAGGCCGGGCCGCTGTACCGCCAGCGCGGCGATGCCGTTGCGCCGCAGCGACATCGCGTCGAGGTTGATCAGGGTGAAGCTCAGCCGGGCCGGCCCACTGACCTGCACCGCGTGCCCGGTCACCGGCGGTGTTCCGGTTCCGGATCGGCACCGGCACGCTCGGCCCGGTAGCCCTTGACCGCCGCGGACAGCCGGTCGCGTGCGCCCGCCGAGCTGGTGGTCCACAGCTCGGCCAGAGCGGTGTATACCTCGGACACCGCAGCGATCAACGCGGGCGGCAGGGACTGCTGGCGGGGCCATCGCGCGCGGGGCAGAGCGTCACGGACCCAGCCCTGGACCTGCTCGCGCAGTCCCGGGTGCAGCGCGCGCAGCAGCTCCTTGCAGACCGGTGTGCCCGCGAAGTAGAAGCGGTTCTCGTCGGGAGTGCCGGCGTGGTCGACCAGCAGGAAGCCACGGTCGTCGGCGAACCCGTATTCCGTCTTGCCGTCGACGAGCGTCAGCCCCGCGGTTCCGCAGTGCTCGTCGACCGCGTCGCAGACCCGGCGGGCCTGGTCGGCGAGCCCGGCGAGGTCGTCCGGTGAGACGCGTCCCACCCGCGCCGCCCCGGCGCTGTCGAGAAACCGGTCGGTCTCCTCGAACTTGCTGGTGAACTCGACCATGGCCGGCTCGATCCGGCCGGTGCGCGGGTCCGTACCCGGGATCGCCGCGGGGTCCAGGGCGCCGGCGGCGGCGCGACGGTGCACCGACGACTCGGGCCGCAGTTCCCGCCGGTACACGATCTGCAGCGGGATCAGCTGGGCGGGCCCGGTGGGCCAGGTTCCGGTGAGGTCGAGCTCGAGCAGCCGGATCCGGATGGCATCGTCGGCGACCTGCTCCACGAAGTGCGTCGCGATCCCGGCGCGGTCGAAGAGCTCGAACGAGCGCACCGCCATCGCACACGAGGCACGCCCCTTACCAGGGACCAGGTCCGGCATGACGCCGTAGTCGAAGACCGAGTAGCGGTCGGTGAACGTCAGTACCGCGTCCCCGGCCCGGCCGTCCGTGGCGGGTCGGAGCACGCGGAGGTCCTTGGTAGACCACTGCTTCACAGTCGTCCTCCGGGATTTCGGTGCGACAACGGTCATTAGGAATGACGATCCGGGTCCGCCGGGCGTGACAGATGGACAGATCGTCATCGATTTGGATAGGCATGGGTGAGCGACTGGAGAGAGGACCGCCTTGACTACCCTTGCCGTCACCCGGATCGGGTCGTTGTTCTCCGGAGTCCTGGACGCGCCGCTCATCGCGGACGCCGACACGGTGCTCTGCCGCGACGGAGTCATCACGGCCGTCGGGACCGCTGCCGAGCTCGCGGCTGGGATCGCCGCTGCGGAGCAGGTGCTCGACGTGGCCGGCGCCACCGTGGCGCCCGGGCTCATCGACTCGCACGCGCACGTCACCATCGGCGACTACACGCCGCGGCAGAAGGCCGTGGACTTCCTGGAGAGCTATGTGCACGGCGGGGTGACCCGGATGATCTCCGCGGGTGAGGTGCACGTGCCGGGCCGGCCCCGCGACCGCGAGGGCGTGAAGGCTCTCGCGATCACCGCCCGCACGGTGTTCGACAACATCCGGCCGGGCGGCATGCGGGTGCACGCGGGCAACGTCCTGCTGGAACCGACGCTGACCGAGGACGACTTCCGTCACCTCGCCCGCTGCGGGGTGTGGCTGGCGAAGTTCGGCTTCGGGGCGTACCCGGATCCCCTCGATGCCGTCGATCAGATCCGGCTGGCCAAGCAGTGCGGCCTGGTGGTGATGTGCCATGCCGGTGGTGTGAGCGCGGCCGGGTCCGCGGCGCTCGGGGCCGCCGAGATCATCGAGCTGGACCCGCACGTCTGCGGGCACGCCAACGGCGGGCCGACGGCCATGTCCGATGCCGACACCGATCGGCTGTTGTACGACACCGCGATGGTGTTGCAGGTGGTCCAGGCCGGCAACCTGCGGTCGGCACTGCGCATCGTCCGGGGCGCGCAGTCCAGTGGCGCGCTGCACCGGATCGTCGTCGGCTCGGACACCCCCTCGGGCTTCGGGGTCATGCCGCTGGCGGTGCTCAAGACGGTCGTGGAGCTGAGCGCACTCGCCCCGCTGGACCCGGCGATTGCCTGGGCCCTGGCGACCGGCAACGTGGGCCAGGCCTGGAGGCTGCCGGCCGGGCGGATCGAGCCCGGCGCCGCCGCGGATCTGCTGGCGCTGGACGCACCGCTCGGCGGGGTGGCCAGCACCGCCGCCGAGGCGATGACCAACGGCGACATACCGGGTGTCACCGCCGTCGTGACCGACGCGACGGTACGCGCGCTGAGCAGCCGGAACACCCCTCGTGCCCGCCGTGCGGCCCGGCTCAGCCGACCCACGGCGGGCTGAGCTGGGCAGTCAGGCCGGAGCGAACCGTTGCGGGCGGAACGCCTCGGCCAGCTCGTGCCGGCCGCCGAGCACCTCGCGGGCCACGATCTCGCCGAGCACCGGCGCCAACGTCAGTCCGCTGTGGCTGACGGCGACATAGGGGGAGCCCGGATCGGACAGCCAGCCGATGATGCTGCGACCGTCGCGCGGCATGGGCCGTACGCCCGTGAACGCCGATTCGACGGTGACCCCGGCGGCACCCGGCAGCACTTCCGCCAGCCGGTCCAGCATCGTGCCGGACATGGCGGGCACATCGGCCGGCAGCTTCTCGTCGACGTCGTGGCTGTGCAGCACGAGGCGTCGGCCGTGGTGCGGCCGGATGCTCAGGTCCGGCGCGTGCAGGACCCGTCGGACCGTCACGCCGGGCGGCAGCGGTGCCGTGCGCACCAGCAGGCCACGGGTGAGCCGGGTCGGGTCGTCCGGCTCCACCAGCGGCACCGGATGGCCGGCGTCGCCGAGGAGCGCGGTGGTGCCACGGCCCGCGCAGCACACCACCACGTCCGCGGTGCGCCGGACGCCGGACGCGAGCTGGACCGCGTGGTCGTCGAGCCGGACCGCGGGATCACCGGTCACCGGCCGGACCCCCAGTCGGCGGCCGGCCGCCTGCACCTCGGTCAGGAAGCGGTCCGGGTACAGGTGCGCGTCCTGGGGGTACCAGACGATGGCCTCGGTCCGGCGGGGCAGCCGCAGCTCCGGTTCCAGCTCGTGGGCCCGCGCCGGTGGGCAGGGCTCGGCGGGATAGCCCTTCGACCGGTACGACTCCGCGGCGGCCAGCAGCTCGCGTGTCTCCCGTGGGGAGTCCGTCCAGGCCAGGTTCCCGGTCGGGTGGAACCAGGCCGTCCCGCCCACCTCGATGGCGAGCCGGCGGTGGGCGGCCAGCGCTTCCCGGGAGAGCGCGAAGTATGCCGCCGAGCCGTCATCCACTGCGTTCGCCCAGGCGAACGAGTGCGCCGACAGCGACTCTTGCGGGTCCTGCGCGTCGACCAGCGTGACAGCCGCACCGTGCCGGGCGAGCTGGTAAGCGGCGCACGTGCCGAGCGCACCGGCGCCGACGACGACGACGTTCATCGCGCCGCCGGCTCGGCGGACAGCGAGCGGCCGCAGCGGAAGCCGCCGGCGAGGGCTGGTGCCAGGGTGCCGCCGGAGCCCGGGTAGCCCGGTCCCATCGGCCCGGCCGCGACGTTGCCGCACGCGTACAAGCCGTCGATCGGTGTCCCGTCGTGCCGCAGCACCACTCCGGACCTCCTGGTACACAGGCCGCCGCGGGTGCCCAGCATGCCCGACCGCAACCGGACCGCGGAGAACGGCGCCGCGGAGAGCGGGGCCAGGCAGGGGTTGCCGGGATGACGGTCGTCGCCGTAGTAGCGGTCGTGCGCCGACGCCCCGCGGCCGAACTGGGGGTCCACCCCGGCGGCGGCGTGCACGTTGAACGTCGCCACCGTCTCCTCCAGGCCGCCGGCGTCCATGCCCGCCGTCTTGGCGAGGTCGGCGAGGGACTCGCCGCGCACGAACCAGTCCGGCGCCGGTTCGCCGGGGCGCGCGGCGCCGACCGGGTAGCGGCGCCGGAAGTTCTCGTCGAACACCAGCCAAGCCGGTGCGTGAGCCGGTCGGTGCGCGGTCGGATCGAACGCGTGCAACGCCCGGGTGACGTCGTTGTAGTTGACCGCCTCATTGACGAACCGTCCGCCGGAACGGTCGACGATGATCGATCCGGGCAGGCATCGTTCATTGACGAGGTGGCGGTACAACGGTTCACCGTCATACGTCTCGGCGGGATCCTGGACGGCCGGTACCCACCAGGCCTCGGCCATGGAGTCCACGGCGGCGCCGAGGCTCAGCGCCATCAGCAACCCGTCGCCCCGGTTGATCGGCGGGCTGATCGCCACCGTGCCCGGTTCGCGCAGGAAGGCGCGCTTGAGCTCGTCGTTCCATTCGAACCCGCCGCAGGCCAGCACGACGCCGCGGCGGGCGTGATACACCTGCGGTCCGTCCGCACCCCGGACCCGCACGCCCGCGACGCGTCCGTGCTCGACCAGCAGCGTCCTGGCCCGGGCACCGGTGCGGAACCGCACCCCGCGGTCGTCGCAGGCGGCCACGAGCGCGGCGACCAGCCCGGCGCCCACGGCGACCGCCCCGGCGCGCTCGCGGCGGGCCAGGAGCTGCGTGTCCCGGCTGCCCGGCCACCGCCACCGGTGCCGTTCGTCGTAGGTGAGGCTCGCGTCGAAGTGCGCACCGGTCCGGATGCGCTCGAGCAGACCGGGCCGGTCCGCGGTCGCGAACGGGAGCACGTCCAGGGTGCGCCCGGCAACGCGGGCACCCGGCCACTCGCTGTGGTAGTCGGGTCGGTCGATCGGTGCGAGCCGCAGCGGCGTGCGGGTCGTGAGGTAGTCCACCATGGGCGTGACGGTGTCGAGGAACAGCTCGATCGCGGCGTGCGGCACCGCGCCCTCGGTGACCTGTTCCAGATAGCGCAGCGCGTCGGCGCGCGAGTCGGTCTGGCCGAGGGCGCTCATGTACGGGTTGCCGGGTGCCCAGATCATGCCGCCGGAGACGGCGGTGGTACCGCCCAGCCGGTCGGTGCCCTCCAGGACCGTCACCGATGCTCCGGAGTCCGCCGCCACGCAAGCGGCCAGCAGACCCGCGCCGCCGGAACCGACCACGACGACGTCGGTCTCGAGCGGTCCGGTCATTCCGTGCGCCAGTCGGCCCCGGCGGGCACCGTGAGCTCGGCCGACCGGACGGCTCCGTAGTCACCGTCGGAGCTGAGACCGGGCGGGGTCCCGCCGTCCTCGAACTGTTTGAGCACGTTGAGCAGGTAGCGACGGGTGGCAACGATGCCCGTGTCGCTGCGGCCCGGGTTCTCGCGCGTGCGGTCGACGATCGGGCCCATGCTCTCCTGCACGGCGATGTCCTGCAGGACCAGGCCGCGGATGCCGGAGAAGCTGCGGTTGCCCCGCATCTCGCGGCGGTCCTGACCCCAGGCGTTGGCTGCCGAGAAGCCCTCGCGGATGTCGTCCGGGTTCAGGGTGTCGAGGTCGAGGCCGAACTGGTCGGCGAAGACGGCCGGGGCGACCGGGCGGTCCTCGTTGTACCACAGGTACCACATGACGGTCCGGTGGTCGTTGATCGGCACCCACGCGTGCCAGAGCCGGTCGCCGCTGGGCAGTTCCGGAACCACGGTGTACCACGGCATGGCGAACGGCTTGACGCGGACCAGCTGGTCGCCGGAGGACAGGGTGCGGATCGAGGCGAACCGCAGGCCGTACGGCTGTTCGTCGATCTCGTCGCGTGGGGCCCGGTCGTCGAGCAGGTCGCGCAGGGCGCCGGCGCGGGCCTCGGTCTGGTGCAGCAGGCCGACGTGCGCCGAGTCGATGTCGGCTTCCACGCCCTGCAACCAGTTGCACTCGACGGCGGCGACGATGCCGTACACGTGCTCCGGCGGCAGCTTGGTGAAGGCGAAGGCCGGTGGCGGCGGAGCGGTGCGCCCGGTGCCGCCGGTCCAGACCCAGATCACTCCCCCGGCCTCGGTGACCGGGTGGTGCGGCAGTGTCACCCGGGAGGGGAAGCGGGTCAGCTCGGCGGGCTCCGACGGGGTCTCCAGCACCTCGCCGGTGACCGAGAACTTCCAGCCGTGGTAGATGCAGCGCAGTGCGCAGTCCTCGTTGCGGGCCAGCGTCAGGGAGGCACCGCGGTGCGGACAGGCCTCGGCGAAGCAGCCGAGCCGTCCGTCGTCGGCCCGGAAGATGACGTATTTTTCACCGAGCAGTTCGACCGCCACGGGCGCCCCGCCCGGCTCGCTCAGCCGCGCCGAGCGCATGACAGGCATCCAGTACTCCCGCAGCAGCCGGCCCATGGGCGTTCCGGGACCGACCCGGGTGAGCTGCTCATTTACTTTGCTGGTGGTCACTGCGGCCTCCGTGTCCGTTGCGGCGTGCCCATTCGCCGGTGAGGGCACTTCCCCTGTGGTAGACGACGGAGAGCCGACGATTGTGACAGCCGGCAAGAAGTGCGTCACGCTCCGCTTGACAGTCAACTTCGCCTATGTTCTGCTCGTTGGAGCCGAGCGGAGCCAGCGGCCGCAGGGATGAGATCTCCCTCGCAGGCCTATCGGGCACACATTCGCCTTGTTCTCCCGCACGGGCTGCCCACTTGTTCAGTTCCATGGGGGAATCGGTGAAGAATCGCCACGTCTTATTAGTGAACCTGCGACGCATCGAGCGGGAGGGCCTGGAGTCGCTGCTGGCCGCCCGCCGCCTGGGCTACGAGGTGCTGCTGCTCGGCCGCGCCCTGCCGGCCTACGCGGCGCCACTGGTCAAGGAGTTCGTTCAGGTGGACACGTACGACCCGGCCGTCGCTGTGGCAGCCGCGCGTGAGCTGGCCGCGACGTACGACATCGCCGGCGTG
>DASRYP010000830.1:0-2185 GCA_035687165.1 Actinoplanes sp.
GGTCAGGGCCACAACGGGTCAGGTCGATCCCGTGAAGCTGGTTCAGCAGTTGGAGATGATCCAGTCCGCCGCGCACCGGTCGATGGCCACCGTCGAACGGGTCCTCGACGCAGCCAGGATCGAGCTCGCCGCGGCGAGCGCCGACTTCGGGCGCGTCGATCTGTGCGCTCTGGTCGCCGAGACCGCGATCACACCGAACCCGATCGCCGGGCGGCCGGCGACGGTGGTGTGCACATACCCGCCGCAACCAGTCATGGTGGCCACTGACCCGGACATGGTGTCGCGGTTGCTCCGCGAACTCCTCGACAACGCGCTCACCCTGGCCGACGCGACCGACGTCCACGTCAAGCTCGGCACCGATACCGGGCAGGTCGTGGTCGAGGTGTCCGACGACGGCGCCGGCATCGCTGACCAGGACCAAGACCGCATCTTCGAGGCATTCGAGCGGGGCAGTGGCGCAGCCAAACGTGACCCGGGCGGCGTGGGGATGGGCCTGTACCTGGCTCGGAAGATGGCCCACCGGCTCGGGGCGGACCTGAGCCTATCCAGTCACCTCGGCGCAGGCAGCACCTTCACCATCACTTTCGCAGACCCGAGCGATCTCCCGTCCCCCCGGTCCAGCCCCCAGCCGAGCGGCTGAGCATGGCCACCGTGCTGATCGTCGACGATCGCCCGACCAACCTCGTGATCGCCCACGAAACCCTCGACCTGCGCGGGCACGAGATCATCGAGGCCGCCGACGGTCACGACGCACTTGCCATCGCCAAAGCCCGCCACCCCGACGTCGTCGTGACCGACGTGATGATGCCCGGCATCGACGGATTCCAACTCGTGCACGAACTACAGTCCGACCCGGACACAGCCGACATCCCCGTGCTGCTCTACACCGCCCACTACAGCCCCGCCGAGGCCCTGCCGCTGGCCGCGACGTTCGGCGTCAGCGGTGTGCTGTCCAAAGCAGGAGACCCCATCGAATTGCTCGACGCGGTCGAGGTGGCCCTGCACGACCACCCACCCCGCGAGGCCGCCGGCGCGCCCACCGGCCCGGGGTTCGATGAACGGCACCTCTACACCGTCAACGCGAAACTCATGGAGAAGATCGACGCCCTCGACGAGAGCAGCTCACTGTTCGCCGCCATGGCGCAGGAGTCACCGATCGGCATCGTGATCGGCGACCCCGGCGGCCTGGCCACCTACGTCAACCCCCGCCTCAGCGACATCACCCGGACCAACACTGCAGACCTGCTCGGGCAGGGATGGCTGCGCTGCCTGCACAACGAACATCGCCGCGCACTCCACACCGGCCCGGACGGCAGCCTCGACCCCGCCCTCAGCGACCAGCGGTTCCGCGAGCGACTCGTCCACGCCGACGGCCACCCTTACTGGTTGAGCGTCCTGATCCGCGCCATCCGCGACAGCGAACACCGGATGACCGGATTCATCACCATGATCGATGACATCAGCGACGTCGTCGAGGCCGACGAACGCCACCACGCCGAAGAACGCGAACGCGAACGCGAGGCACGAAGCCAGGTCACCGCCCGATTCGACAGCCTCGCCCGGCTATCCGGCGGCGTGGCCCACGACTTCAACAACATCCTCGGCCTCATCCTGTCCTACGACGAGTTCGCCAAAGACGCCATCCTCGACGCCACCGGAACCCTGCTCACCGACGACAGCGCCCGAGCCATCATCAGTGACCTCGACAAGATCCAGCACGCCGGTGAACGCGCCGCCCGCCTCGCCCACCAAATGCTCACCTTCGGCGGCCGGGAAGTCGTCACCCCCACGGTCGCCGACGTCAACACCGTCATCAGCGACCTGGTCGACACACTCACCAACACTCTCGGAGAACGCGTCAACCTCACGACCCGGCTCGACCCCAGCCTGCGAGCCGTGCGCATCGACACAGGCCAACTCGGCGAGATCCTGACCAACCTCGCTACCAACGCCGACGAAGCAATGCCGGACGGCGGCGCCCTACGCCTCGAAACTCACGACGCGGATCCGAACGCGGCCTCCCACCTGCACGGACTACCGGCTGACCAATACATCCACATTGCGGTAACTGACAATGGCGAAGGGATGACCGCCGAAGTCGTGCAGCAAGCCATGGAGCCGTTCTTCACCACCAGACCCCGTGGTCAAGGCACCGGTCTGGGGCTGTCCACCGCGTACGGCATCG
>DASRYP010000831.1:0-3162 GCA_035687165.1 Actinoplanes sp.
GGTCCGCCGGATCACGCTCGGCCGTAACGTAGCCGGCTTGCTGGAGCCGGCGCAGCATGCTGGTCACCGCCCCGGTGGTGAGGTTGGTCCGCTCGGCGACCTGCCCCGCCGTGGCTGAGCCGACGTCCGCCAGGAAGTCCAGGCACTCCAGGTCACTCACGGTGAGACCCAGCCGCTCCGCGATCGCGTACCGGAACACCATGGACAGCCGCGAGTTCTCCCGCCCGGCGCGCATGAGGTCGGCGATCGCGGACGCACGGGTCGGCTCGTGGGACATGCCCGCAATCATGCCTCCGGCACGGTGACCCGGTGCAGCCGAGGTAACACGCGGGTCAGCACCCAGTGCGGCGCGGCCGCGCCCCCGGTGAGGCGGTGCATCAGCGCGGCGGCGGTGTCGACGGCGCGGAAGGCATAGGGCACCATTTCGTCCTGGTAGCCGGCGATCGCCTCCTCCACCGGCGTGCCGCTCGCCCGGGCCTGGACCAGCCGGTGGCCGAGCAGAGCGGCGTCGCGGAGCGCGGTGTTGCCGCCGTGAGCGCCGAACGGCGGCATGGCGTGCACGGCGTCGCCCATCATCGTTGCTCGAGGCACCGCCCACCGGCGCGGGCGCCGGCCGGTCGCGAAAAGGTTGAGCACCGTGGCGTCCAGCTCGGCCGTGTCGACCAGCCGCCGGATGAGCGGGTGGAAGTCAGCACTCATCCGGACGGCCAGTTTCCGCAGCGCCAGCAGATCGCCGCGGACACAGCTGGGCACCTCCTCCTGCCGGAGCAGGAGTCCCCACATGACGTAGTCGTCGCCGGTCGGCGCGTAGCTGCCCGGGGCCAGGCGCGCGAACGCCTCCCGCGGGCTCTCGCCGAACCGCATGGGGGTGAAGAAGAAGGCGCGGCCCGGCCGGTCGGCGATGGCCAGGACCCCGCTGGCACGCAGCGCGTCCGGGATGACGCTTTCGCCGCCCGGCCAAAGGGGCGACCGGCCGTACACACCCGCCATCGGAGTGTTCGCCGGAGCCGCGTCCGGCATGAGCTGCGCGCGCAGTGCCGAGGCGACGCCGTCCGCGCCCACGACGACGGTTGCCGCGGCGGCCGTGCCGTCGGAGAATCGCAGCCGCAGCCTTGCCTGGCCGTCGCTGTCCACCGCGACGGCGGTCTTGCCGTAGTGGATGCGCCCGTCCAGCCCGGACTGCAGGATCGACCGCAAGGTCAACCTGTCGACCTGGCGGGTCGCGTGCGGCTCGTCCTTGAAGTTGATGGTGAACGCGTTCCGCAGCCGGCTGTCGGTGAAGCGCAGGTGCCCGCCGGGTTCGTCGCCGGTGGCCAGCGCCAGGCGGTACAGCGGGCGGGGCAGGCTCTCGCGCAGCGCCTCCAGCCCGTACCGGTCGAGAATGATCCGATAGCCCTGCCGTCGCACGTAGGGGCCTGGATCCCGCTCATAGACGTGCACGTCGATGCCGGCGCGCATCAGGTACTGGGCTAGGCAGAGGCCGGAAAGGCCGGCGCCGGCGATTGCCACCGAGAAGTCGGTCGATATACCCATGCGGTTACCTTAACGATTAAGGTAATTTGAGCAAGACCGCCGGCATGCCACGATCCGGCCCGCCGCTCGGCCGGGGCGGTGGGCCAGCCACCTGTGCGGCCCCGGGTGATGGCCGACCAGCACGACACCGGTTGCTGGTCGGCCCCACCTGCGTCAATGGCAACCGCCGGCTCCGTCAACCGCCTAGCGGTGCGCGGCTCCGCGGGCGGCGACGATCTTCGACCAGGACTCGGGTTCGGTCGGGGCGCTCAGCGCGGAGACGCCGAGATCCGGTCGCCCGGGTGTGTAGAGCCAGGTCTGGAAGAATCCGTCGAGGTCCTCGCCGGAGACCTTCTCGGCCAGCGCCCGGAACTCGGCTGTAGTGCCGTCGCCGTAGCGATGCGCGGTGGTCCAGGCCCGCAGAATCGCGAAGAAGGTCTCGTCACCGACGAGCTCGCGCAGATGCTGCAGGGTGAGTGCACCGCGGTCGTAGACGGCGTCGTCGAAGATCCTGGTCGGACCGGGGTCACCGGGCAGCACCTGCCAGAACGGGTCGTCGGCCGGGTAGACCTCGGAGTACACGTAGTCGGCGATCTCGGCGGTCGTGCCCTCTCCCTGGTTCTCGGACCAGAGCCACTCCGCGTAGGACGCGAAGCCCTCGTTGAGCCAGATGTCCTTCCACTGCCCGACCGAGACAGCGTCACCGAACCACTGATGGGCCAGTTCGTGGACGATCAGCGAGCTGTTCGAGCCGCGGCTGAACGATCGGCCGTCGTACACCGGCCGGGTCTGGTTCTCCAGGGCGAAGCCCTGATCTCCGGCGCCGGTGACCACCCCACCGCGCGCGTCGAACGGGTACGGCCCGAACAACCCGGCCCCCCAGTCGAGGATCTCGTCGGTGCGTTCCACGCTGCTCCGCGCGGCCGCGGCCGTCGCCGCGTCCAGGCGCCGGTTATAGGCGGTGATGATCGGGCTGCCGTCCGCCGAGGTGTCCTGATAGGTGTCGAAGTCACCGATCGCCAGGAATGTCAGGTAGGTCGCCTGCGGCTTCGCCTGCCGCCAGGACCAGCGGTTCCACCCGCTGAGCGCCGGCTGCGCCCACCGCGTCGGTACGCCGTTGGAGATCGCCTCCACGCCGTCCGGTACGAGCACGGACACGTCGAAGCTCGCCTTGTCTGTGGGATGGTCGTTACTCGGGTACCACCACCAGGCGATCTCCGGCTCGTTCACGGCGAGCGCGCCGTCGTCGGTGCGGTTCCACGAGGTGAATCCGGCGGCGACGACCGAGGACGGTATGTCGTCGTACTGGACCACGATCGTCAGCGGGTCGCCCTTCGCGACCGTGCGGGCGGGCGTGACGACCAGTTCGTGGTCACCCTGGCGCGCGAACCCGGCGGCACGGTTGTTCACCCGCACGGATTGAGTGTGCAGCACGAAGTCCAGGTCGAACGCGGAAAGGTCCTGGGTCGCGGTGGCCAGGATGGTGGTGGTGCCGGTCAGCCGGTCCGTGTCCGGGTAGTAGCGCAGGCGGATGTCGTAGTGGTCGACGTCGTATCCCCCGTTGCCGTAGTCCGGGTAGTAGACGTCGCCCGCGCCGGGGCGGCCAGGCGCCGGGGCTGCCTGGGCACTGGTCTGGACGCCGAGGACGAC
>DASRYP010000832.1:0-6475 GCA_035687165.1 Actinoplanes sp.
CACTGAGCACGACCGCGCCGAGCGTCGCCGGCGCCCGCCACCTGGCCGGCCTCCCCGCGACGACGGCGCCCGTGACCGCGATCACCGCGTACCCGACCGCCACGAACGTGACGTTGTCGTGCCGCCACTCCGGCGCCTGCCGCAGCAGGAAGAAGCTCGCCACCGCGGCCAGCCCGGTAGTCATCACCAGCGGCGTACGCGCGCCCGGGCTCAACCCGAACGCCGCCCCCACCACCCCCGCGGCGAAGACCGGCACCGCCGCGAAGTGGTACATGAAGAACTCGCCCTGCCCGTACGCCGAGGCGACCGACATGCCCGCCGCCAGCACCGCGATCCCGGCGCCGATCCATCGCGGACGGCCCGGATCCAGCCGTCGCACCAGCACCGCGGCGGCCGCCGGAGCCACCGCCACGATCGGGCTGAGCACGGCTACCTCCCCGATGGCGATCAGCATCCGCTCGATGTCGTGCCAGCGGATGCCCTGGTGGACCGGCGCGTTGACGATCAGATGCGCCTGGTCGTTGAGCCAGGTCCACTCCCACGGCAGGAACGTCCGGGTCGCCAAATACCAGATGACGGTGAAACCGACAGTCGCCGCCGCCGCCCAGGCCGCGCGCCGCCGGCTCACCAACGCCACCAGCAGCAGCGCCAGCAGCGCGAGCGGGAACGTCGCCAGCTTCACCGCGACCGCCAGGAATGCCGCGAATCCCCCCAGGACCGCGCCCAGCCACACCTGTCGCGGGGCGCAGGCCGCACCGACCGCGAGCACCGCGACCAGCCCGGCGACCCAGTCCGGTTCCAGGAAGTGCCACTGCGGCGCGACGATCAGCGTCAGCCCGGTCGCGACGGCCGTCACGGCGGCGGCCGGCTCGGTCACGAATCGCCGCAGGCCGAGGTAGAGCACGAATGCGACGCCCGCGACCAGCACGTACGCCCCGAGGCGGACGATCTCGTGCGCCGTCGTGAGCGGCGCACCGCCGGGCACTGGCAGATCGAGCAAAGCAATGATCAGGCGGTATGCCACCGGCCGGGCGACAAAGACGTCCCAGACGCTCACGCCGCCCGCGCCGGCCGTCTCCAGACCACCCAACGCGTACGTCACGTCGTTGTTCAGGGCCGACCACAGACTCATGCCGATGGCGGCGAGTCCGGCCAGCACCGCCGCGGCCGGGCCGAACGGCCGCCGACGGGGGCGGGCGGAGTCGACCGCGGTTTCGTGAACGTGAATCTGTGTCGTCATCGAGCGCGGATTATGCCACGTGCATCGCTGCAGTCAGCGCCGTCCTACCCGGCTCCCGCGACCGTTCCCCGGCGCATCAGAACCGGGTCGAGCCGCACGGATTCGGTCTGCCGGGCACCCGCGTCGAGCTGGTTGAGGAGCAGGCGCAACGCCTCGCGGCCGACCTCGGTGAACTCCTGGCGCACCGTGGTCAGCGCCGGACGGGTGTAGCCGGCCTCGGGCACGTCGTCGAAGCCGACCACGCTCACGTCCTCGGGGACGCGACGCCCGCACTCGGCCATCGCGCGCAGGACACCGAGGGCGATGTCGTCGTTGGCCGCGAAGACCGCCGTGCAGGACGGGTTGTCGGCGAGCAGCCGTCCGCAGCGGTAGCCCGCCGCCGCGGACCAGTCGGCGCGCACCGTCGGCGGGGCGGGCACTCCGGCCTCGGCCAGCGCCGTTCGCCAGCCCGCTTCCCGGGCCCGGCTGCCGTGCCACTGCTCGGGACCGGCGACGTGCCAGACCGTACGGTGCCCGTTCGCCAGCAGGTGCCGGGTGGCCAGCACCCCGCCGGCGTGCTGGTCGACGGAGACGTTCGAGGTCAGACAGCCGGGCGGACCGTCCACGGTGACCACCGGGAGTCCCGCCGGCACGGCCGCGATCATCTCGGCGGTCGCGTCGACCGGCGCGATGACGATCAGGCCGGCGACGCCCGGGCCCGCGCCGTCCAGGCCGGTGAGGCGGCGCACCAGGCGACGGGAGGCGGCGACCGGGTCGAGACCGGAGACGTGTCCGACGGTGACCGGCAGGTCGGCGTCGAGGCTCGCGTCGCCGATCGCCTGCACCATGCTGGCCGGACCGTACAGCGTGGTGTTCTGCGCGACCACGCCGATGACGGGTGAGCGGCCGGTGACGGGTGAGCGCCCGGTGACCGGTGAGCGGCCGATGCCGGGGTAGCGGCCGCGGGAACTGAGCGGCGCAGGACGTGTCCTCATGTCCTTCGTCCTTTGCTTCAGGGATCCCACGAGTTCTCGGTGAACGCCAACATGCTTGCTGCGGTCGTGCCCGGTCAAGCCTCCGTTACGTCCTTGTTACATCCAGGTACGGAGATAGCGGCACCTTGAGAAATTCGGTCGCCGCTCTTGCCTTGCGGTCGTCGGCCGGTGCGTCGCCAGGACACGCGAACATGCCCGATTTGTCGAAACGATCCGGGTAACAGAGTTTGCTGGAGTTCGCCGTTTTCGACGGTCACGGTGACAGAAGGTATGTGGATCGCCGTGGTGGGCAAGGATTCCCGCACAGACAGCGCGTCCTACGCACGAAGGCCTAAGCATCGTGACCTGCGCATGCACATCCCGGCCGCCCTGACAATACTCCGCCTGCGCGACCGGATCACGCATCTGTCCAGTACGGAATACATCGCAACTGCTGACGTACGAGCGGTGCCAAACTGCGTTGTCGATGTCCTAGCCCACGCAAGAACTTCCGGGAAACCCGCGCCCCCCTGATCGTCAGCGCCCCTAGTTCGACGTCCCTGACCGGGCCGTCGGGGGTGCACAAGGAACAGAGAGTGATGATGACCGATCTACCTACCGTCGTGTCGATCGCCGCGCTCCTCGCCGTCGCGATCGCGCTCGTCGTGCAGCAGCAGCAAGCCCGCACCGCGCAGATGGTCGACGTCCGTGAGCGGCACTTCGAGCTGATCAAGCTGATGCTCGACCACCCCGAACTCGACTACAACGCGACCGACCGGCCGTCCTCCGACGACCGCAAGACCGCCATCGGGATGAGCCTCTGGCTCGCGCACTGGAACACCCTCTGGCACATCGGCAAGCTGGACGAGAAGGCCTTGCGTTTCAACCTCGAGGACCTCTTCGCCAACTCCGACGCGCGCCACTGGTGGCGCCGGGTGGCCAGCGCCTGGTCGTCGAAGGGCACCCGCAAGGAGCGCCGCTTCCTCGCCATCGTGAGCCAGGAGTGCGAGGCCGCGCGCTCGAAGTCGTCCGCACCGCTGCGCGAGCCGGTCAACAGCGGCGCGGGTCAGCGCGACTGATTCCTCAACCGGGCGGGTGTGCCGGCCGATAGGGCAGGTCCCACCGGCACCCACCCCCCGTTGAGGTGCAGTTTGAGTCTGTCCCGTTATTCCCTGCGAACCGCCGGGTTCGCCGCGCTCTACCTGGTAGCCACGGTCGCCGGTCTCGCCACGGTCGGGTCCGCGGGCGGCGTACGCCTGCTCTGGCCCGCCGCCGTGGTCGCAGCCGTGTGGCTGGTCGCTCAGGCCCGCTGGGGCCGGCGCAACATCGACGTCATCGCGCTGACCGTGGTCGCTGTGCTGGCTCCCGGCAACGGCAACGGCAACGACCTGCTCTACACGTTTGTGCAGGCAGTGCCGCAGGTGGTTCCCGCCGTGATCTTCGCGTGGCTGTTCGACCGCTGGCTGCCGGGCTACTGGCTCGGTCACGGCGACCGATTTCGCCGCGTCGGGCCGTCCCTGGCCCGTCTCGCCGCCGCCGCGGTCCTGGCCGCCCTCGCGGGGGCGGTCCTGCACAAGGTCATCAATGCCGACCTGACGTTTCCTGAGGCCGGCTACGTGATGGTGCGCGACGCCACGGCGGTCCTGCTGACCGTGCTGGCCGCTCGGGGCGTACGCCGCCTGGGGCGCCGGCCGGAGGAACCGACCGGCCGTCCCGAGGAGCCGACCCCCGGGAGGGGCTTGCGGATCGTCAGGTGAGCTCTACGGGCCGGCGACGAAGACCGACCACGTCTCGACGAGCTCGAAGCCCATCTGCAGGTAGAGCGGATAGCCGTCGGGCGTGGCATGCAGGTAGGCGGTGCGGGCACCCGCCGCGTACGCGTCCCGCAGCACCGCCGCCGTGGCCAACCGGCCGTAACCCCGGCGGCGGAACTGCGGGGATACGGCGATGTTGAAGACGCCGACCAGATCGCCGAGGAGCATGCCGAAGGAGGTGGCGACCAGCTCGCCGTCCACCTCGACGAGGTAGCCGGTGGCCTCGGGGAGGCTGATGACCGCGGGGTCGGCGAAGGCCGCGAAGAGCTCCAGCGGGCCCTGGAACCCGGCTGCCATCGTGCGCTGGTAGTCCGCGCCGTCGGCGGCCGTGATCCGGTGCGCCCCCGGCAGGTCGGCGGTGTCGGCCTCGGTCAGGTCGCGAAGCATGAACGGCAGCGGGATCCGGGTGGTGAGCCCGTGGCCGGCGGCGACGCGGACGATCCGCTCGTCCACCGGCTCGGTCCGCACCTGCACCGACCAGGGGATCGCGGCGAGGCGGGGCGAGGCGGCGAACTCGGCGATCTCGTCCGGTGCGGGGTCTCGGGTGATGGCGACGACCGTGTTCAGGGACGGAACCGGTATGCCGGTGACGGCTTCGGCGGTGCCCCGGCCGGTCTCGCGGAAGTATCCGCCGGGCTGGGTGTCGGTGAGCAGCTCGATGGCTTTCAGCCAGGCGCGTGCGGCCGCGTCGGCACGGGCTTCATTCGGACTCGGGTTGCCGGGCAAGGCGCAATTCCTCACGGTCGAGACGGGACTGGATCTGCTTCAGGATAAGATCGTCGATGCGGTTCGTGTCGCGTAGGGCGACCAGGGTCACGCGTTTCCCGGCGAGGGTGGCGAGCCGCAGGGCCCGATAGCCGTCCTCGAACTTCGCGGTTTCCGAGGTGCGGCCGGCGACCTCGGCATGCAGTTCGTGGCTGACTTGCTCCACCACCGACTGCTCGGCGCCCACCTGCTTGGCCAGCGCGGGCAGTGCGGCGAGGGCGTTGCGGGCGGCGGTCTCCTCGGCGAGGCGCAATTCGTCCTGGAAGGCGGTGTCGGGCGGCAGGTTCGCCCAGCGCGTCACCCTCGGGAAGATCAGCGCCTGCACGACCAGCGTAGTTACGATGACTCCGCAGACGGTGAAGATGATCAGGCCGCGGTCGGGAAAGTCGGCGGGGACGGCCAGGGCGGCGGCGAGCGAGACCGCCCCGCGGAAGCCGGCGATGCCGCTGAGCACGCGGGTTCGGGCGCCCACCCGGCGCAGCCGTTGCCGGGGGCGACGATCAAGGACCCGGAGGGCGTACGGGGTGGTGAACAGCCACAGGAAGCGGGCGCCGACCACGGTGACCGCGATCGCGAGCACCAGCAGCGCCCCCTGATCGAGCGGGATCCCGCCCAGATCGCGTACGGCCTTGTGCACCTCGAGTCCGATCAGCGCGAAGAGTGCCCCGTTGAGCAGGAACGTGGCAAGTGACCAGAACGCGATCGTCTGCACCCGCGTCGCCGCCCGGCCGACCCGCGGCCCGTACTGGCTCATCAGCAGACCCGTGACCACGACGGCGATCACCCCGGACGCTCCGGTCACCTCGGCCAGCAGGTACGCCGT
Organism: Actinoplanes sp.; assembly: GCA_035687165.1. Lineage (GTDB taxonomy): Bacteria > Actinomycetota > Actinomycetes > Mycobacteriales > Micromonosporaceae > Actinoplanes. The sequence goes on from DASRYP010000832.1 coordinate 5,596, forward strand.
GAACGGGATCAGAAGGATCACCACGTTGCCGAGCAGCGGATCGGTGACCCGGCGCCGCGCCTCGACGGCGATCCGGCCCACCAGCAGCCCGGCGAGCAGACCACCGCCGTACGCGAGCAGAAGCAACCACCCGGTCCGGGCGACCCCGGGACGGCCCGAGCCCATCGTCGTGCCCACCGCGATGGCGTAGATCACGAGCGCGGCGCCGTCGTTGACCAGGCTCTCCGCCTTGAGCACGGTGACCTCGCGGCGAGGCAACGACCGGGCGAACGCCCCCACCGCGGTCGCGTCGGTCGGCGCCACCGCCGCACCCAGCACCCACGCCGGTCCCCAAGCCAGGCCCAGGGCGTGCGCGACCGTGGCGACCAGCGCGGCGGTGGCCGCGACCAGCAGGGTGCTCATCAGCGTGATGACCCGCAGGTTGCTGCGGATCTCGCGCAGGGAGGTGTTGCTGCTCTCCCAGTAGAGCAGGACGGGCAGGAAGAGCAGGAGCATCACCTCGGGCGGCAGGGAGACGCCGCGCAGTTGCGGGATCAGGCCGAGCACGACGCCGAGGAAGACGAGGATGACCGGCGCGGACACCCGCAGCCGCGCGGCCGACAGGTGTCCGGCCAGCAGTACCGCTCCCAGGGCGATCACCAGTTCGAGGCCGAGCACGGCTCAGACTAAGGCGGCGATCGTTACGGGACCCTGCCGCGGCAGCCGGTAGTGGCGGGAAACACGGACCGGGCAGGGATCTGCGGCGCCTTCGCCGGGCAACACGTTGACCAGCCGCTTTCCGCAGAGGAGCCGCACGAGATGGATGATCTGGACGAGCCGACCAAGCGACTGGTCGACGCCGCCAACGCGGGCGACACCGAGGGCTTCCTGGCCGGCTTCA
>DASRYP010000833.1:0-2156 GCA_035687165.1 Actinoplanes sp.
CGAGGCGGCCCCCGAGCCGATGACCAGGAACCACCCGGTCGCCTTCTCCGCCGGCGACCAGTGCGGCGACGCGCTCGCCATCAGCATCCCGGCGACCGGCGCGATGCCCGGCAGCACGAAGGCGCCCGCCGTCATCAGCCCGACCGCCGTGTACTCGGCCGCTCCCCCACCGGTGGCAGCCGGCGGGGGAGGCGGGACCAGGGCGGGTAGGCGGATGTGCGGGGGCAGGTGGCCACGTCTGGCCGCCGCCACGAGAGCCTCCGGCGGCCCTAACCGGCGCACGATCTCGGCGGCGTCCTCCAGCGGGGACGGCGAGGTGCGGCGCAGCGCGACGTAGTCGGCCACGGTCGTCATCAGTTCGTCGCGCAGCTCGGGCGCGAGATCCTCGCTCTGCGCCCAGAGTGCGGCGAGATAATCCAGGACGATCACATCCGTGTGCGCGAGCGGTGCCGTCGTCATCGTTCTCCCCCTGTTCGGCGCGGTAGCACCAGCATCGACGCCGGCCCCCGGTGGAACATCGGCCCGCGGACCGGAACCCGCCCGGCGCCTATGACTTTCGGCCGACCCGCCGGGCCGGATGGGGTGGTGCCGCACTTTCCCGAGGCCTTGATAAGACGGGGGCACTGATGAAACGGGGGCACTGATGAGACGGGGGCGCCCGCCACGCGGGAACCAGGCGTGGCGGGCGCGGAGCGGCAGGTTCAGTGCGCGAGAGCCGGGCGGCGGTGCGGGGCCGCCCAGCGCTCCTGAGCCACCGCACGAATGCGGGACGCGCGGTACAACCAGCCGATGTCGCGGCCGAACGACCAGGTCAGCGTGGTCAGCGCCACGGCCAGCGCGGTCATCGCGAGGGCCGTGGGCAGCAGGTCGGCGACGACCAGGGCGAGCAGGACGCCCTGCAGGGCGGCGACGACCTTGCGGGAGAAGCGGGGCGGGAGCGCGCCGTTGAGCCACGGGAAGGCCCAAGCCGCGGCGACGAACGCGTACCGGAAGACGCCGATCGCCACCCACCACCAGCCGAACCGGTCGCCCGCGTAGACGCTGAGGACCAGGATCAGGAACGCGTCGATCTCCATGTCGAAGCGGGCGCCGAGCGCCGTCGTGGTGCCGGTGCGGCGGGCCACCTGGCCGTCCACGCCGTCCAGGGCCAGCGCCACTCCGGCGATCGCGACCAGGGCGGGGGTGCTGACCGGGTGGTCGAAGGAGGTGACCACCATCGCGGTGACGCCGCCGACCAGCAGGGCGCGGGCCAGGGTCACCGCGTTGGCCGCGCCGAGGGTGCCGATCCCGGCCCGGTCGAGACCGGCGCCGAGCAGACCGCAGAGGACCAGACCGTACGCCGCCCCGGCGATCAGGCCGGTCGCGGTGAGCCCGAGGGTGCTGCCGAGCAGGGCCAACAGGGCGAGCTGGGCAGCCAGGCCGACCACCGGAGCGCGAGAGGAATCGCTGGTGGGTGCGGTTACTGAAGTCACCGAGGCCTCCATGTGCAAGATCGGCCGCCGCGTATGGTTGCCGTCGTCAGCGCTTAACACGCGTACGGGCGCCAATCGGTTCAGCGGGGTGAAGGGAACAACCCATGTCGAGTGACGGGTACGCCTTCTGGCTCGCCGAGCCGGGCCGTGGCGAGATCCGGCCCGTCGAGGTGCCGGCGCCGGGCCCGGACGAGGTTCTGGTACGCACCCTGCACACCGGGGTGAGCCGGGGAACCGAGACTCTCGTCTTCACCGGCCGGGTGCCCGAGAGCCAGTGGTCGGCCATGCGCGCCCCGTTCCAGGAGGGCGAGTTCCCCGCGCCGGTCAAGTACGGGTACCTCAACGTCGGTGTGGTCGAGCAGGGTCCGGCCGAGCTGCTGGGCAAGAACGTCTTCAGCCTTTATACCCATCAGACTAGATTTGTCGTACCGGCCTCGGCGGTCACCGTCGTGCCGGACGGCGTGCCGGCGCACCGGGCCGTGCTCGCCGGGACGGTGGAGACCGCGGTCAACGCCCTCTGGGACGCGCGGCCGCTGGTCGGCGACCGGATCGCGGTGGTCGGCGGGGGCATGGTGGGTGGTTCCGCGGCCGCGATCCTGGCGCGCTTCCCGGGCGTACGCCTGCAGCTCGTCGACGTGGACGAGAGCCGGGCCGAGCTGGCCGCACGCCTGGGTGCCGGCTTCG
>DASRYP010000834.1:0-8690 GCA_035687165.1 Actinoplanes sp.
TGAGTTGCTCGCCATCCGATCAGCCGATCGGACTGCTTGTGCTCCCGAGCGTGTTCGTGAGCCTGTCCACCCAGTACCTGAGCAACCCCAGCATCTGGTTGCCGTTCGAGCTGTCGGCAGCGGACCGATCGACCGCGTCAAGAATCCATCGGTAGCTGACCGCCTGGTGAGCCGCACCGATGGCCGGGGCCGCACGGACGGCGTGCTCTACGCGGTCGGCGGGAAGCACGCGCGACCACCGGGCTGCGTAGGCGCTGATGGCCTCCGCCCGCCGGTCATCGGGCTCCTTGTCCACCGCCAGAGCGACGTCGACCACCGGATTGCCGACGCACGCGTCGGTCCAGTCGAACAGCATCCAGCCGTTGCGCGTGGGCCGTACGTTCTCCGGGTTGAGGTCACCGTGCACCAGCGTGTCCGGGAGACCGAGATCATCGACGGCATGGCAGAGGTCCATGAGCCTCGGCAGCACTGCGCCGAGTCCTTCGCCTTGCCCGGGCGTCACCAGGTCGCGCCGCTGCGACAGCTCGGCGACATCGGCCGGCAGGCTTCGTAACGGGCGGTTCGGGCATCCTCGCGCACGAAGCTCGTCGACGTGCAGTGCCGATGCGATCTGGATCTCGGCCATCGCCGTCAGGAAGTGATCAGCCGGCCGAGACGTCTCGCGCGGAAACGGCTCCGAGAGCCACCAGCCGTCCCCTTCCACGATCACCGAAGGCAGAATCACGTCGGCGAACGTGCCGGCGCACCGGATGACCCTCGGTTCATGGGCGAAGATGGGAAGCAGTGTCTTCAGCCACACAGGCCCGCGGGGGGTCGGAATCTCCATGATCCCGGTAATCGTGGTGTGCCGTTGTTGCCGGGGTGGCCCCGTGCGGCTTCGCCCGAGACGGGACAACGCGGCGTCCACTTCGGCCATTACGGCGCTCAGCCACCCGGGCCGGTGCCAGGCGGCCCGCAGCTCAGGCGCAGGCGTCGTCATGGCCGGATGCCACCGGAAACCGGCGGGCAACGGTCCACCGCGGTATTCGACCTCGGCCGTTGCCTCCTGGGTCACCCGGACGAGGACCGTATCCATCCCCCAAGCCCGCCGTATCGCGTCGCTGAGCTCCGATGGCGGCTCCACGGATGCGCCTCCGGCAATGGTGAGCCGCGGGAAAATTCCATTTCTCTCCAGGCGTTTGGTGCCGCTCGAATCCCAGACGACTAATTGCGTGTCCACGCCGTGTACCTCAATTCGCGAACGACCGTCCATTCACTGCACCCCTGCGCTTGACAGGGGAATTCACGACGCGGTGACTGCTCCGGGCTAGGGCCGATGGCAAGCGATCACGATATTTCGCACCCGGGACTAGGGCCCTTCCTTCCTAGCATCAATCCGCGGCAAAGGTCAAGATCGATTTGATGGTAGTTATTGGGTACGGTTGCTCTGGGTGGTTGATGCCGACGGTGAGGCGTTGCCTGGCGCGGCCTGCTGGTGTAAAGAGGCATCGCCTCGCGCCGTGGTGAAAGGAAGTGCAGGGCATGGAAAGAGCGCCGCTTTCGTACCAGCAACAGGAAACAATTGGCAACTTGCGGGTGCACGAAACGGCAGCTCAGCGCTTCGACGGTGTCTGGTTGTTCGCGCTGGAGGGTGCGGTCCGTGTCGACTGCCTCGTCGCCGCGATCGAGGACCTGGTGGCGCACCATCCAGCGTTGCGGACGTCGGTCCGCGACGATCACCAGTGTGTCCATGCTCCAGGCGCGATCGAAGCGGTCGAGCTGGACGAGGGCTCCGGCACGGCTGACCAGTTGGCGCAGTCACTGCTCAGCTCCCGCTACCACCTCGACGACGTGCTGTCGGGGCGTCCGCTGTTTCGTGGCCGGATTCATCGCCGGGCCGAAGAGTGCCTGTTCTCTGTCTCCATCCACCACCTCATCTACGACGGCTGGTCGATGGAGATCCTGTGGCGTGACCTCTCGGCCTGCTACGCCGCGAGGCTTGAGGGCCGCACGGCGGCTCTGCCGGTCACGCGGAAGAGCTACGCGGAGATCGCTCGTGAACAGCAGGCGGCGCACGCAAGAGGACTGGACGCGGCGGTCTCCGACTATCGGCAGGTGATCGGTGACTGCGACGGTGTCGTCCGCTGGCCCGCTCCGTCCGAGACCTACCGTGGCTCGCCGACGGACGTGGGCACGACGGAGCTCAAGGTGCCGGCTGAGGTGGAGTCACGCGTCCGTGCCATTTCCGGGCAGACGCGAGTGCCTCCCTTCGTGGTCCTGATGGCCGCTACGGCGGCGGGGATCAGCCGGGTCACCGGCGTCCCGGACATCTTGGTCGGCGTGGACAGTGCCAATCGTGACGATCCGTTGTTGCACGAGATAATCGGCTTCCTGTTGAACACCCGAGTGGTACGGCTGCCGTGTGCCGATCATCAAAATTTGCAGGGTCTCGTCCAGGCGGTGCGTGAGCCCTGGATGCGTACGGCCGACCTTGGGCACATTCATTACCAGCAGGCGCTGGAAAAGCTGGGATCACCGGACTTCGTCAAGGTCAACATGCACAACCTTGCGAAGGACTGGTCGAAGCAGCTTCAGCAACCGGACCTTCCCGGGGTGCACGTCCGCGAGGTGCCCATCGAGATTCCTCAGCTGACCTGGCGCGACGCGGCTGTGTTCTGGTTTCTTGACGGCAACGCCTACAGCGCTGTTGTTAATCACCGGCTGGCCGCCGTGAGCCCGGAGACGGCGGCCCGGCTGCGCAACGAGATCCTCGATGTTCTGGCCAGCGGGCGCCTGCGTCCGTAACTCTTGATCAGCTCCGGTACCTGGGCCTGCCACCTCGAGTCGGGCAGCCGGCCGCGACGCAAAGCCAAGCCGGTCGTGCCGACGAGTCATGGTGGCGGCGGGGAGAAGCACGGCCAGGGTGGCGACAGGTTAATCTGAACCGTCCGGCGTTCCCTGTCGGTGAACCGGTCGACGAGCAGCCGGACTGCGTTCGCGCCCATCTGGCGGGCTTCCTGGTTGACGCTGGTCACCAACATCGGGCCGAAGGCATCGGCCACGACGTCGCTGACCCACCCTGGTCGTCGACCATCTGGCCGACCTCGGCCACCGCCGGATCGCGCACATCGAGCACCACGAGACCGACCGCGTCCGCCTCGCCGAGATACCCAACGCCCAGCGCCGAAGGATACAAGGAGGCGATGCGCCGCCGCAGGCTGGAGGCCGAGATCGACATCGCCTCGACCAGATACGCCCACGCGGGCGGTTATCTCGGCGCCCAGCAGCTGCTGACCCGGACCCAGCTGGCCGCCGCGATCTTCGCCGGCGCCGCCGTCTTCGCGCTGGGCGCGAAGGAGCGATCGCGGAGGCCAGCCGACCGCGACCGTCGGGTCACGGCAGGCGACCTCGGTGAGCCGCTTCTTCGACGAGATCGGGGCGATGAGGACGAGGCCGGCCACGGTGTGGTTGATCATCGCGTCGATGATCCGGGCTTCTTCCTTCTCGCCGTTGCAGCCCGGGTGAGCAGCACTTGATATTCGGTGCCGCCGAGCTGGGCGGTAATGCCGTCGAGGACATCGGCGAGGAGCAGGTTGCGCAGCTCTGGCAGCATGGCCCGCGATTACTCGGTTCGACCGTGGGCCGCCAACACCCGAATGGGCCCACCCGATGAGCGAGATAGAAGACACGAGTTGCCGGCGAGTAACTGTGGTGACTGTGGTTGGTGATACGGGTCACAGCGGCGGGAGCGCAGCCAATAGTGGCCCACTGGTCGCCAACAAGTTCCAGACAGGATTCGACCAGCCGCTACTCTCCGCCATGTACCCGGCCAAGACCGAGCCCGACGCGCTGATCATCCCGGGCACCACAGACGAGTTCATGCTGGCCTACTACCTGCCCTTCCTCACCATCATCGAACTCAGTGACCACGGCCCCGACACGGCCGCGACGGTGACAGGTGGCTTCGGCACATTCGGCCAACGCGTCGACATGCTGTCCTCGGTCTACCAGCGGGTCCAACGCGCCACCCAGGAGCGCGACTTAGGAGGCCCCTCCGAGAATATCCAGCGCCTTCTGGACCAGGCGCCGCTGCGAGACTTAGGACTTTTGGCTGACGGTACCGCGGCAGGCACGGCGTGGACCGAAGCGGTCGCGGGTGCAGGCCTGGTACGAGGATCCAGCGTTCTGACCGGATCAGCGCCACGGCACGTGTAAGCATTCCAGACGGCGCTGATCCGGCTGTCCGTTCTCACCGGAGCCACGCCTCCGGCCCAGGGCGCAGGCTGGGACTACGGCCGAGGCAAGTCACATAGCGCCGTGCAGGCCCAGCAGGCTGCTCAAGCAATGGTTCACCGACCGCGTTCTAGTCCAGCAGACCGAACATAACCACACCGTCGATGCCGCGGACACAAACGAAGACCCGCCATGACGCCTCCGCCAAGTCACTCACCGCGGATCGCCGTGGAGGTCCCCTACCCGCCGCGCACCCTCGGGCATCGACGCATGGGGCCGCAGTTCCTCGCTGCTGCTACCCAATGCTGCAGGTCAGGCATCCGCAGGACCTAACCGACAACCGATCGACACCGGAGCAACCTGGCTCCAATGTCGACTAGAATCGCTAGCATTTCCGCAGGTCAATCGGCATTAAGGCGATCCATGTCGCAGGAATCCTGAGGGTTAAAAGTCCTCAGCTCTGCCATTGAGCTAGCGGCCCGCGATCACAGAGTACCTGCGGCGGATATCGTCGCCTCGCAGGTATCCGCCTAACGGCGCGCATCGACGTGCCCGATATCTGTGCGTGCGCGATGGGTACAGACCAGCACCGCACGTCCGACTGGGCCGGAAACCTGACCGTGACCCGGACCTGGCACGGGCAGAACTCCTTCAGCTTCCCGCTGTCGCAGCCGGGTGCGTCGGGTATCACCCTTCCGTCATGGGCGACCGGGAGGCTAGACAAGCAGCATGGTCTCGGTGATCCTCGGCCTGCTCGCGGCATTTCTCTTCGCCGCGTCGGCCACGCTGCAGCAACATGCCGCCCACGTGGCGGCGGCTGCCGCACCGGCCGAGCAGAAACAGACCGGGGTGGCGGTGGCGCTGCCGGTGGTGCGGACCGCACGGCATTTGGTGCGCAACCGCGTCTGGCTGCTCGGCACCGCCGCGAATATAGCCGGCTCGCTCGTTCAGGCCGCCGCGCTCTACTTCGGCTCGGTCGCGATCGTGCAGGTGCTCCTGGTCAGCCAGCTGATCTTCACGCTGTGGCTGTCGGCGTACTGGGACCATCGCCGCCCCAGCGCTCAGGAGCTGGCCTCCGCCGCCGCGATCTGCGCCGGAATCGCGATCTTTCTCTCGGTGCCGGGCACCGCACCCGAGGCGGGAGCCGCGAACCGCGAGCGGTTGCTGGCCGCCACCGTGTGCGCGGCCGCCCTGGTCGGTCTGCTCGTGCTCATCTCGGCCGGCCGCCACCGGACGGTCCGCGCGGTCCCGATCGCGATCGGCGCGGGCGTCTTCTTCGCGATCAGCGCCGCCCTCCTGAAGATCACCACGGATGAGCTGTTCCACCAGGGCGTCGCGGCCACCGCGCTGGACTGGCCCGGCTACGTCCTCATCCTCGCGAACGTGAGCGGGTTCGTCCTGGAGCAGGATGCGTTCGCCACCGGCACGCTTCCCCCCGCCGTAACCGCCATGACCATCACCAACCCGGTGGTGAGCTACATCGTGGGGGTGCTCGCCTTCCACGCCCACTTCCCCAGCAGCCTTGGCGGCCTGGCCGCACTGGCGGGCGCAGCCGCCTTGGTGACCTTGGGCGTGACCGGCCTGGCCCACTCCCCCGCAGTCGTCAGCCACGAACCGCACCCCGATCCCACGAAGTAGCGACCCGGCAAGCGAGTGGCTCAGCCAGGCCGGTAGCGCGGAGCTGACCGCTGCCGACCTTCGTGCGGGTGAGGCCCCGTCCACGTGCCGTACGCCGGCTGCCCTTGGCGCAGCATAGGCGCCGCGCCCGCTGGGTATCGTCCTCGGCGTGAGACTCCGGTCGATGGCTCTGGTGCTGAGTGTCTGCCTGGTCGGCGCGTGCGGCTGGCGGGGCGACGACGGGCGCGACCGGAATCCGGAGAACCAGCCGGGCTACTACGCCGGTGAGCGGCACGAGAACATCCCGCACCGGGTCCGCGGCGACGGTGAGGTGTCGTCGTTCCAGGTGGTCAGCGGGGCCGACGTGGTGCGGGTGCGGCTCAGCGACCTCGGCGGCGACCGGTACGAGTTCTCCACCCCCGATGACTCGTCGGTCGCGCCGACCGCGGCGATCGAGGGCATCAACCTGGTGGCCGGACTGCGCGACACCGGTCGAGGGGGTCCTGCCGTGCTGACCGTGCTGCTCAGCGACGACGTACGGTGGCAGATCAGGCTCGCCGGCGGCGCCAAGGACGAATCGGTCGACCTGACGAACGGCCCGGGCGGCGACGTCGACTTCAGCGCGGGCACTCAACGCGCGTCGGTCGTCCTGCCGGCCGCCCGGGGTACGCAGCGGGTCCGGCTGGGTGGTGGGGCCGACCTTCTTGCCGTACGGCTGACCGGCCGGGCACCGGTGCGGGTGTTCGCCCGTGGCGGTGCCGGCAACGTGACCATCGACGGCTTGACCCGGAGCGGCATCGCGGGCGGATCGTCGTGGGTGCCGGACGGCTGGGACGGCGCACCGGGACGGTTCGACGTCGACGCCACCTCAGGGGTCGCGTCGATCGTCGTGGAACGCGGCTGACTTATCCCATGGTTGAGCGCGCGCTTATCGCAGGTTGAGCGCGCGCCAGTCGACGAACTTGAAGTTGGTGCTCACTCGGCCGCCGTCCGGCGTGTTCTCGCCGTCGTGCAGCACGAGCAGGCCCTTGGGGTAACCGGGCAGCGGCACCGAGGTGGCGGCCGCGCCGTCCGAGTGCTGCACGCCGTCGGTGCGAGCGCCGTCGACCACCTGGAAGCTGTTCAGCGGGCGATTGGTGCGCCGGTCGTACACGAAGAACTTGCTGTCGCCCTGGCTCGAGACGACGAGGTAGCCGTCGCGCTTGCCGGTCGGGTAGATCGTGGCACCCTCGACATCGGCGTGGATGCGGCCACCGAAGCCCGGGTCGGCGCCGAGCTCGCACTCCTCGGTCTCGGGGTCGTAGGTGCCGGGCGTCCCGTACTCGGCGACGCGTTCGACGACCCGCGGGACGCCGACGAACCGGTCGCGGTCGAGGCGAATCTTCCAGAGGGCGACGTCCTCCTGCGCGGCGTAGAGCACGCCCGCCTCCGCGTCGACAACCATGCCCTCGATCTGTGGCTCCTCCCCCGGTTCGAGGCATGGGGTCCAGGTCGCCCCGTTGGGGAGCGCGAACTGCTTGGGCAGGTCGAGCCTGTCGGTGAGCCGGTAGCTGACCGAGTTCTTCCGCTCCTCGAGCCGGAAGATGCCGAGGGTGGTGCTGTGCCGGCGGCTGACAACGACATAGCGACCGTACGTGGCCAGGCCGTACCCGGTGGCCTGCGTTTCGACCTCGCTGGTGTCACGTGAGAAGAGCAGCGGCGCGTCGGCGGCGGTGACGTCGGTGAGCCGGCCGGACGTGTCGATGCTAAAGACGCGCAGCTTGTCGAGTCCGCGGTCGGTGACAACGGCGTAGTCCTGGCGCCCTCGGCCGAAGCCGGTCACCAGGTCGACGTTGTTGAACCGGCCGCCCTCGGGCGGCAGGATCGACTGCACCTCACGGCCGGCCAGGTCGTAGACCCGGAGTCCGCCGTTCTTGGCCGTCCCGATGACCCGGCTGCGCGACTTGTCGGCCCGGTTGACCCAGATCGCCGGGTCGTCGGCGTCGGCGTCCCCACCGGCCTTGTCGTCGAAGAGCGCGGGGGTTTCGACAGTCGCGGTGATCTCCTGCAGCAGACTGGCGCCTGGCCTGCCGCCGGCATGGGCCGGCGCGGCGACGGCGGTGCTCAAGGCGACCAAGGCAACAATCCCAGCGGTACGACGCATAGGTAGAAAGGCTTCCTGATGGAGCTGGCGAACGGGTAACCGGAGGCTGAATATTCGCTGAGACCGATCGTACCCGTAAGAGATTCGTACCCGTAAATAGCAGTAAGCCCACCCCGGTCTGGGGTGGGCTTACTGTCACGTTGAGTCCGGCGGCGTCCTACTCTCCCACACCCTCCCGAGTGCAGTACCATCGGCGCTGGAGGGCTTAGCTTCCGGGTTCGGAATGAGACCGGGCGTTTCCCCTCCGCTATGACCACCGAAACAGCTGTCAGCACGGAACAACACCAGCCGACACCAGCCACATTCAAGGGTTGGTGTGACAGTTGTTCGTTTGCTGTGAATCACACAGTGGACGCGGTGAGTATCAAATTTAGGGTGGTTAAGCCCTCGGCCTATTAGTACCGGTCAACTGAACCAGTTACCTGGCTTACATCTCCGGCCTATCAACCCAATAGTCTTTTGGGAGCCTTACCCACTCAAGGTGGTGGGATACCTCATCTCGAAGCAGGCTTCCCGCTTAGATGCTTTCAGCGGTTATCCCTTCCGAACGTAGCCAACCAGCCGTGCCCCTGGCGGGACAACTGGCACACCAGAGGTTCGTCCGTCCCGGTCCTCTCGTACTAGGGACAGCCCTTCTCAAGTATCCAACGCGCACGGCGGATAGGGACCGAACTGTCTCACGACGTTCTAAACCCAGCTCGCGTACCGCTTTAATGGG